>CAMCVV010000002.1 GCA_945881905.1 Paenibacillus alvei | reverse complement strand
GATGGGGTGTTAGTAAAGTGATAATAAGAATAAGTGCCGTTGTTTTCTGAAATAAGGTCATACATTTACGCAGGTTCATGATAGTAGGGAAGCTCCTTTAGGATGATGTTCGTCTAGTTGATTGATGTCATGTTGATTCATGACATGTTTTACAGCAATAGCAAGTGAAATCATAAAGATGTGAGCACACATCGTGCGCACAGATGAGGAACAGTGTCTTACAGAGATGAAGAACAGTGTCTTACAGAGATGAAGAACAGTGTCTAGCAGAGATGAAGAACAGCGTCTAGCAGGTTTGCACTACAGCTTGTTCGATAACTTCTTTCTTTCGCGTAATTAATACAATAAATTACATAATAACTAATTTATTGCAATAGTTTCTCATTATAAATAAAACTTGGCGATATTGCAAGTGATAGCCACATCGTTCAATGCCATAGGTGTGGTTTTCGGATGAACACAAGCGCGATATGAGGTGAACACGAGGAATGTTCGGTTGTACGATAGGCAGGGTGAAACACTGCATAACAAAGAAACCCACGCATCAGGCGTGAGCTCAGGGTGTTGGGAATGCTAGCTTCCGTATCAGGTGTAAACCAATGAAAGTCCCATGAAATTAAATGGGCCTAATCTCTACTACGTTCATTTACGATATGTCCTCCGATATGTCCTCCGATATGTCCTTCATACATGTGCTTCACATGGCGCTCAAGGAAGCAGTAACGAATCCTCGATAAGACATCGTTGTTATATAATCGTACATAATACATCGCAAGGATTAAGTCGAATGAATGATCAAGCAGCATTCCAGGATAGGCAGTTCAAGAGAGTTAACTTCCAAGAGCGATGAACAACGAAAGCCAACAACAGTGAATTAACAGATCCGCGTATGATGTAGCATCACACGCGGATCTAGTTGGTATGCAAATACTAGGAGCACAGTAATATTCACAGTGAAGTCATAAAAAAGACGACTACTCATCCACTATCTGGATGAAGGTCGTCTAATTCGTGTACTCCATCAGAAGCTCTGTCAGAAGCTCCATCACAGGCTCCGAGAATACCGCGAGTTCTTCAGTAGCTACAGAACCTACATGAGTTCTTCAGTGGCCTCAATGATACAGGGCATCTCTTTGGAGTTCTGAAATACTGTATTGTATGATTTCTAATACATCGTTCACATCTAGGGATGCTATACCATGTTGCAGCACAATCTCGGAATTCAGTTCCGTGTTTGTTAGAGAAGGAACTAATTCTGGTGAAAATCTCATTACAATCCTGGACAACTTCACTGTTTCCACAAGCATCACCTCTCCAATCGATTGATTAGAAAAAGAACTACGCCCGAACAAGAACAATAACGCACCAACCAGAACTATATTGAAACAATCTTATTATATCATATTGGACTGTTCAAAGAAGAAGCAAATCACTATTTTAATTTTCGGAACTCCCCAAGCACACCTACCGTTTCCACAATATTCACAAAAGCATGGGGATCTATGTGCTTAATGATTTTCTTTAATTCAATTAACTCGTATTTCGTGGTGACCGTCATCAGCATATCTTGGGGTTCTTGTGTATAAGCACCTTCGGTTTTGATCAGCGTAACGCCTCTAGGCATGAGGAGAAGCCTGTCTCTCAGTAAATCTTTTTGTTTGGTGATAATAAAAGCTGTTACTTTCAAATAACGAATATGAATCGAATCGATGACTTTTCCAAATATATAGATGGAAAGCATGGAGTACAATGCAAGGTCCCAATTATTTTTGAAATAACCGAGGGCAAGAATGACCATTGAATTTAGCACGAACAAGATGTTGCCTAAGGGGAAATCCCATTTCCTGGTTAAGATCGAACCAATAATATCAAATCCACCAGTGGACCCGCCAACCCGCAAACTGATTCCGCAGCCGATTCCAATGATGACTCCACCGAAAACTGCGCTAAGAATAGGTTCTTCTGGTTTATAGACTGTTGGGATCACAAGCATGAATATTGTAGTCAAGGTTACAGACAATATGCTAAGCATGATGAATCGGCGTCCAATAATGAAGAAACCCCATATCATAATCGGGATGTTGAATACGAAGTACATAAATCCAATATTCCAATCTGTAAAATAACCAATCACCATAGCAATTCCGGATACCCCTCCGCTTAATAACAAATGAGGGATTAAAAATAAATTAAAGCTAATTGCAGTGAGTAGCGAGCCAATCAGTATAACAGTTATATCTGCTACAGTCTTCACAAGTTGATACCTCCAGATCATTTTCATATAGACTAAGTATAACGCATTTTATTTAAATGGATATATATGGGAAGTATTTAATACCCTTTTAGTCACACTACGTTCATATAAATAAACGAATGTGAAGTATATTTAAGATAATTGGTGGCAAATTACTAGAGGTATATGTTATAATACCTTGAATATTCTTAAGGACGGCTGTTTGGGAAGTAGTTTTATACGAGCGAAACAATATTTCACAACCGATACTAAAGAGACGGAATGAGCGTCGTACTTAAGGGTTAAATAGAAACAGAAAGTGAAAGCTTTTTGTCAAAGGAGATCGAGTGGATTGAAAACATTTCAAGAATTTGAACTAGAACCAAAGGTAATACGAGCGATTACAGAAATGGGCTTTGAAGAAGCTACACCTATTCAAGAGTTAGCGATACCGCTAGCATTAGCAGGTAGAGATTTAATTGGCCAAGCACAAACAGGAACAGGGAAAACAGCAGCTTTTGGTGTGCCATTAATTAACAAGATTACGACTCAAGAAGAAAGAATTATCGCTTTGATCATGTGTCCTACAAGAGAGCTAGCGATTCAAGTTGCTGAAGAAATCGGGAAGTTAGGCCGTTTTAAAGGTATTCGTTCTTTACCTATATACGGTGGACAAGACATCGTCAAACAAATCCGAGCTTTAAAGAAAAAGCCACAGATCATTATAGGTACACCAGGTCGCTTACTTGATCATATCAATCGGAAAACAATTAAGTTAGATGATGTGCAAACTGTCGTTCTCGATGAAGCAGATGAAATGCTAGATATGGGTTTTATGGAAGACATCCAATCGATTCTTCGACTAGTTCCAGAAACTCGCCACACCATGCTATTTTCTGCAACAATGCCTTCCAATATCCAGAAGCTTGCACAACAATTTCTACGTAATCCCGAACATATTTCTGTCATTCCGAAGCAAGTGAGCACACCGCTTATTGCACAAGCCTATATTGAAATCAACGAGAAACAGAAATTCGAAGCATTAAGCCGTCTAATTGATATGGAATCTCCGGATTTAGCGATTATTTTCGGTCGCACGAAGCGTCGTGTGGACGAACTCTCGGAAGCTTTGCAAAAGCGAGGATACTCTGTTGAAGGCTTGCACGGAGATTTATCACAAAATCAAAGAGATAATGTCATGCGTAAGTTTCGTGAAGGACATATCGATGTATTAGTTGCTACAGACGTCGCTGCTAGAGGATTAGACGTTTCTGGCGTAACGCATGTAATCAACTTTGACATGCCACAAGATCCTGAGAGTTATGTTCATCGAATTGGTCGAACAGGGCGAGCAGGAAGAGAAGGCACTGCGTGGACTTTTGTTACACCTAGAGAAATCGATCATTTGCACTTAATCGAAAAAGTTACACGTCATAAAATCACCAAAAAACCATTACCTAGTATTGCTGAAGCGATTGAAGGGAAACAAAAAATTACGGCAGAGCGTATTATTGAAGTTCTTCAAAGTGAACAGCATAATGAATTCAAAGGTGTAGCGATTCAATTATTAGAACAATATGATTCTGTAAACTTAGTATCCGCTGCATTGAAAATATTAACTGGAGATCGAAAAGAAGTTTCAATCGAATTGACGCCTGAAGAACCACTACGCGCTAAGAAAAGACCGTTCAATAGCGTGCGTAGTACAGGTAGACGAGTTGGTACAGGATTCACTTCTGGTTCATCGCAAAGCAGTTCCCAACGTACTGGTGACAATTCAGATCGAAGTCAATCCCGTTATCCTCGAAAAGAGGGAGAACGCTCATATGGATCAAGCTCAGGTTCAAGAGATCGGGATTATAAAAGCAGTGAAGGAAGCAGTTCTTACCCTAAGAATAGAGATTACAATAAAAGCAGTGTAAAAAAAGACCAAAGCAAGCCTTATCGTAAAAGTGAAGAAACCTTGATTAATAATTAAAGAGTAACAGTGAAATCCCTCTCTAGCTAAGAGGGATTTTCTTGATGAATTCAATAAATATGACTCAACTTGAGCAATTGAGGTTATCCGATGGGGAACTGAGAATAACCCAAAAAACCAAACATGATTGTAATTAATTGTGATGATTTGGGATATGGAGATTTAAGTTGTTACGGGTCGGAGGTGCATCACACGCCTGTTTTAAATGAAATGACCATCCGGTACCTCGGACACAATATGATATCCATCATCCCTACATGATAAGCATGCATGACATGAAGGAATTCGTACAATGGATTATACGGATACTGACGATCATCTCTAAGTTGTTTTTCTGCGAAAAAGTGTCATATTCTAATGTCCAAAAAGTAACATGAGCGGGTCTTCGTTTTCTATCAGTTTTCAGCTATAATAAGATGAAGGTGATAGCGATATTTGAGGGAGTGTGTCGAATTGGAATTCAAAGGTATGATGGGTGGCTTGTATCGTATCTCAGAATGGATTATGAGATTATCGGTAATTAATGTATTATGGGTGATTTGTTCATCTCCTGTTTTATTCTTGTTATTAGTAGGGTTTACTACACCCAATATCGAAGGTACAAATATTTTTTTAACACTGTTACCACTTCTCGTGATTGTGACACCCTTCACATTATTTCCTGCGACTACAGCGATGTTTGCTGTTGCGAGGAAATGGGTGACAGGCGATGAAGATGTTCCACTCTTCAAAACATACTTCAGTAGCTACAAAGAAAATTATCTCCAGAGCATGATCGGTGGGTTTTTGTTTGTGATCATCATTGCGATTATTGTGATCAACTACAGGTTCTATCTTACACTAGAAGGATTGATGCAATCACTTTCCATGTTGTTTCTCGTGTTAGGTATATTTGTTCTTGCAGCGATGGTGAATTTCTTCTCGATTTTGGTACACTTACATATGAAAATACTTATTGTTGTTAAGAATGCATTACTTATTTCCATAGGTAGTCCCCTTAATACAATTGTGCTCATTATATGTAATGGATTGATCGTGTACATAAGTTTGTTTCAATTTACTTTTTTGATTCCGTTTTTTATGGGAAGTTTGGTAGCATCATTTTCTTTTTGGCAGTTCCATCGCAACTTCCAAAATTTACAGTTAAAACAACAACAATTAGAAGCAAAAGAACAACAACAATTAGAAGAAAAAGAAGAACAGCTCATAGAAATAGGCAAGCCATAAATAACGCATGAAGTCACAACCATGAAATTCTCATGGTGTAGTTATCTATCCCAAGCCAGTGTTTTCAAAATTAAACAGTTGCTACCAGTTGAAAAAGTGATCAATGCATTCTATAATAAGAAATAGAAAAGTAATTCCTGCGATGTTCGTTTTCAGTTTGATTAGTTTTAAACCAATGACTGTTTCTAGGGAGACTTATATTGTAATGTGGCTGATACGCCCTCGAAAAGGGACTTCAAAAACAAAACTGCGGACACCCACCTGCTAAGGCAGGTTTGAAACTTTAAAACTGGACGGCATTGGCGGGTTTATTATTCGCTCTAACATGTTTATATTCTTGAAATCTTGGCGCAATCAATTCGAGCACTTCTATGTAATTCACACATGATCATAAATTCGAGAGTGAATGGAGTTTTGAATTTTGAAAATTTTTATTGATACTGCGAATGTCCATGAGATCCAAAAAGCCTATGAATTAGGTGTTATATCAGGTATAACAACGAATCCATCCCTTGTTGCTAAAGAAGGTAAGGATTTTTTTGATACTTTGAAAGAAATAATTGCTATCGTTGGGAATATCCCGATCAGTGCAGAAGTTGTATCTTTAGATGCACTAGAGATGGTCGAACAAGGGAAGAAGCTTGCGGAGCTCGGTGAAGGCATCGTAATTAAAGTTCCGATGACTGCCGATGGACTTAAAGCGACTAACATGTTCACAAAAATGGGGATTAAAACAAATGTGACGTTGATCTTCTCATCTACACAAGCTTTACTCGCTGCACGTGCCGGTGCTACATACGTATCTCCATTTATCGGAAGACTTGATGATATCAACCAAATCGGAATGAATCTTATAGGGGAAATCTCTAAAATTTTCCAAATACATAGAATTAAATCTGAAA
Source organism: Paenibacillus alvei (assembly GCA_945881905.1). GTDB lineage: Bacteria > Bacillota > Bacilli > Paenibacillales > NBRC-103111 > CAMCVV01. The sequence continues at coordinate 122,374 of CAMCVV010000002.1, read as the reverse complement.
TCATTTCCGCAAGTATTCGGCATTCATCTCATGTGATCGAAGCAGCTATCTTAGGCGCAGATATCGCAACAGTTCCTTACAAAATTATTGAATCTATGATGAAGCATCCACTGACTGATGCAGGGATCGAGAAGTTCACTGCTGATTGGAATCTGGCGAACCAAAAGAAATTCTAGGTATCGCATAACATCCAAAATATCATGTTTTTGGAGGAACTCATAAGGAAAGAGAGCTTGCTTTAGCATCTTGTTTTCAGTTAGATAGCTGTACACCTAATTTTATTATACAAGAGCAAAGTTTAGGCATTCATTATAATCAAGGGAGTGATGTACTTGATTATTTAGTTGATCCCCATCAATTTGGTTACAAAGATGGATTTGTTGAAATCCCAACTCGGCCTGGACTAGGCATAGAAATCAATGAACAGAAAGTACGTGAAGCAGCTGCAATAGGTCATAATTGGAAAGGTCCCATTTGGCGTAATGAAGACGGTTCCTTAGCTGAATGGTAGAAGCATGGCAAGTTTCGATGAATGCATTGAAACATGGAGGGTATCACATGTCAACTTCATTTGAAAGCGTATCGATGATGAAAGCACTTGTATACGAAGCTCCCTGTGTCATGAATATTCGTCAGCTGCCTATCCCTGTACCCAAATCAGATGAAGTATTGATTCGCGTGGAGATTGCTGGGATATGTGGTTCAGAACTCAGTGGTTATCTAGGGCATAATTCGTTACGAAAGCCTCCTTTGGTTATGGGTCATGAATTCGCAGGATCGATTGCAATGAGAGGTTCTCATGTTACTCGGTTTCAAGATGGTGAGCGAGTTACTGTAAACCCACTGGTTTCTTGTAATCGTTGTAGGGATTGCTTATCGGGTACAGCGAATTTGTGTGCTGAACGAATCCTCATCGGTGCAGGAAGACCAGGTGCCTATGCGGAGTATGTAAGTGTACCTGAGCGAAATGTGTATCCATTACCGGATTCACTTACGTATGCGGATGGTTCTTTAGTAGAACCTTTCGCTTGTGCAGTGAGAGTCTGTCGTTTGGCTGAAGCGAGTCCTGCTGATCAGATGTTGATTGTCGGAGCGGGTCCAATTGGTCTGTTTGTTTTACAGACGGCACATCTATTCGGCGTAACCCACATTACGGTGATGGATACGAATATGGAGCGACTTGACATCGCCAAACAACTTGGAGCGAACATCGTGCACACAGAAGCAGAGCTTATCGCTATGTCACCTGCTAGAGGTTATGATATCACTGTCGATGCAGTCGGAATGGAAGTGACTCGCCAAACCTGTATGAAGAGTGCGAAGCCAGGTGGTCGTGTTGTTTTCTCAGGGTTACATGCAGCTGATAGCATGCTGCCGATCAATCTATCGATACGAAACGAACTGAAGATGTTTGGATCTTTTGGGTATACACCTTATGATTTTGAACTTGCATTGGATTGGTTAGTTGCTCGTAAAGTGGATTTGAAGCCGTGGACGGTAACAGAATCACTTTTGAACGGTCAAGCATGCTTTGAAAGACTTTTGCATCAACCGGGAAAGATTGCAAAGATTTTGTTGACTTGCCAAGCGCTTTGATGTTGTAATGCTGTATCATACAGTGGCACAATACTTTATTTCTTCTCTATACATTGTTCCGACTCACGTACCGTTCAAGAGATGGCAACCCGATTCGGGTTAAGGAAGTAACGCAGTATTCAAACAGTTTACAGGGATTGCTTAACAGAGTTTCGTAAACAACAATACGGCTGCCTTAAGAATATGTATCTTAAGAACATAAGTATGTTTATATGAATCATCCTCTTTCAGAGATATAGTTTTATTGTGATTAACCGAGAGCGTTTTCACAAAAAAAGGGAGGTTAGGATATGAAGAAATGGATGTTAACGATTAGTCTTATGCTTATTGTAAGTATGTTTGTTGTAGCTTGTGGAAGTGATTCAAGTTCGAACTCAGAAACCAACACAAACTCGGAAGAAAATGCTGAAACCACACCAGAGAAAGAAGTGGCGTTAAGATTCTCAACGAATTATGTAGGAGAAAGTGGTCAAGCTAAAATCATACAGGCAATGGTAGATGAGTTCAATGACACATACAAAGGTAAGGCAAAGGTTACGATTGATGGTACACCAGATGCCCAAACGTATTATGACAAGAACAAAACAAGCATGGCTACAGATACTGTAGCGGACATATTCTACTTTCAATACAATTCTTTCGATGCACAGAGATATTATGGATCAGGCAAATTAATCGATCTTACCCCTCATCTAGAGGGTGCTTGGGGAGATTCATTTTATGAAGCAGATAAGAAAACGGGTATTTTTGAAGGGAAAAGTTATTCCGTACCTCTTGACAGCGCGGCAATCCCCATCTATTACAACAAGGAATTGTTCCAAAAAGCAGGCATTGCTGAGTTCCCTAAGACATGGGAAGCCTTCATTGAAGCTTGTGATAAGCTAATGGCTATAGGAATTACACCGATTTCACTTGGAACTGGGGAGAATGCGTGGTCAACTCAATTGCTGTTCTCTTATATCATGTCAAGTATTGCTGGACCTGACTTCTGGTCCAAGAGCTTCACGGACCCGGCTTACCTCAAAGGAGCTAAGCTGTTGAAAACTCTGTTCAAATACACAACCAAAGATGCAGTAGGTGCCAATTATGCCACATATGCAAGTTATTTCTTGAATGAGAAAACCGCTATGATTATTAATGGTCCATGGATGATCGGTTCATTCACTACTGATGCTGCACCTGGTTTCCTTGAGAAGGTCGGTGTAGGTGCATCGCCTGCTTATACTGGTGGTGCTGGAGCACAAGGAGCTATGGTAGCAGGAATTAACTTCGTGCTTACGGGTAAAAAACAAACCGATCCGACAGCTGAAAAATATGCTGTAGAGTTTATGAAATATTTAACTGCTCCTGAGAATGCAAAGAGAATGTTCTTAGATGGAGGGAACTTCATGGAATCTTCCAAATATGAAGTTGCAGCAGCAGATAATGCGAATCCTGTTTCAGTAGCCATTAAAGAATTATTAGCTGCTAAGCCATATGGATTCGATCACTTGATCACAGCGAATAAAACAACTGTACAAACTGAGTTTCCAGCTTCGATATCTGCATTGGTCTTAGGCGAAATTACGGAACAAGTATTTATTGAACGCTTAGAGAAAGCCAAGAACGAAGAATAAGGAGTAACCAAACGAATACGTGTGCAGGACGTGTTCAAGCGTCCTGCCATTTTTGTAGAAATGGAAAGGAGTGAGCTTGATAGATGGCCTTACCTAGTAAACGAAATATAGGTATTTTTCTGTTTTTATGTCCAGCTGTCTTAGTATTTATCGTTTACTTCATATTTCCGATCGGTTTTTTGCTCTATACAAGCATGATGAAGTGGGATGGCATCGGTCAGATGACATATACCGGATTCTCCAATTATGTGAAACTAACAGATGACCCTATATTCATCAAGTCGGTTAATAACACGTTGATTTGGGGAGCTGCCTCCATATTCATTCATATCCCACTAGCGATCTTAGTGGCCATGATCTTGTCGAGAAAAGTCGCGGGATGGCGGTTTTTCAGAACATTCTTTATTATTCCGAATTTAATATCCACGGTAGCTGTTTCGATGATGTGGTTATTTATCTATAATGGTGAATTTGGCTTACTTAATGCGTTATTAGAGGGAGTAGGATTATCGAGTTGGCAGAGAAATTGGCTTGGGGAGATGAATTCAGCTTATCCAGCTATGATTGCTCATTGGATATTCTACATCGGGATATTCATGTTGATCTTTATTGCTCAGATCTCAACCATTGATCGTTCTTTGTATGAGTCATCTCAGATTGACGGAGCAGGGCCTATTAGTCAAGACTGGCTTATCACGCTGCCATTATTAAAACCATCTATTATTGTTGCGATCCTGCTTGCGATAACGAATACATTGAAGAACTTTGAAGCCCCTTTCGTCATGACGGGCGGTGGCCCTGTATATCAAACGATGGTTTTATCGGTACACATCTACAAACAAACGCTTAATTTTGTATATGGATATGCGAATACATTGTCGATCATGTTAATCCTCATGGGGGCTGTGTTTATTGTGGTAGTTCGTCTTATATTTAAAGAAGAAAAGGAATAGAAAGGGGGCACAACCGAATGCAGAACAACTGGCGCTGGGTTTCTTATGTTCCCGTATATGCCATATTATTATTCTTTTTATTGGTTACTGTGATACCGGTTCTATGGATAGCGTTAGCTTCTTTAAAAACGAATGAGGAGCTTATGCGTTCACCATTTGCTCTTCCGGAAATTCCACAATACATCAATTATTTCAAAGCCTTATCAAAAGGAACCTTGTATCGACTCTTTCTCAATTCATTACTTATCAGCACGGTATCTACCATGCTGTGCCTGCTGGTTGCTTCCATGGCCTCATATGCAATTCGTCAGGGAGGGAAGTGGAGTCAGAAAATTTATGTGGTTATTATTGTTGGCATATTCTTGCCTACGAACTCTTTACTTGTCCCCTATTTCCTCATTGCTGCAGAGCTGAATTTAATTAACACACATGGGGCTCTGATTACCACATATACAGCAGTAGGACTTCCTTTATCCTTGTTATTGGTATATGGCTTTGTGCGCGGACTACCGAATGAGATCATTGAATCGGCGGAGATGGATGGGTGTGGTTTCTATCAGACCTTCGTGCGAATCTTATTGCCCTTAATTCGACCGGGTCTTGCAACAGCAGCAATTTTCCAATTCTTGTTTTGCTGGAATGAGTATATATTTGCTTTAATATTAAGTACAGATGATAGTGTTCGCACGATGCAAGTAGGGATAAGCTTGTTTAGATCCCAATATTCGAATGACTTTGTGACTATGTTCGCAGCGATCATCTGTAGTATTATTCCTGTTATTACACTCTTCATCATGTTGCAGAAGCAAATCATCTCAGGACTTACGAGTGGAGCAGTAAAAGGTTAACTATTCTCTAATGATAGAAAGACATGATATATGATGAGAATACTGCCTGTCAGAGAGGGGCGCGAGCACGTATGAACAAATGGAGCGTTCTAATCGTAGATGATGAATCGATCATTCGTCGCGGACTCAAACGTGCATTATCTGAAATCCATGAACAGTTTTATGTGTTAGGAACTGCTGACGACGGGGAGACGGCTTTGCAATTTCTAGCGGAAGCAGAAGTGCTTCCGGATGTGGTTCTTACGGATATCTATATGCAATATATTGATGGTTTGGAGCTTATTCACAAGATTAATCAGCTATACCCTAGCATTCGTTGTGTAATCTTCTCCGGTCACAAGGATTTTGAGATAGCTAAGAAGGCAATAGATCTGAAGGTGATTCGTTATCTAAACAAACCTGTGCAGATGGAGGAATTTATTCAATTATTCGAAGAACTCCGTAAAGAGATGGAAGCTGATCAATTAATCAATGAACATGTAAAGCGAATAGAGCAGATGAATTTCAGCGGTGCACCTTATATCAGAGATAAGCTGCTTATGGATATATTCGAAGGCCGCTTAATTTCAATGGACGAGTTGAATTCATTTCAAGATTATTTCTCATTTCCGTTAACAGGTCAGTTTCGAGCAGGCGTTGTTCGAATCGATAAGCTGTCGGACGATGTTACGAAGCGGGACCAGTTATTGTATACGGTTGCCGTGAAGCACCTGTTCCAAGAGGTTGTTTTGGTTGAGCACCCTGGCTTTGCCTTGATTCAAGACCCAGGCATGGTATTATTCGGACTAAGCTCGAATAAGGAGCAGGATCAACATAGTGGCATATTCATCTTCCTACAGCAATTTATAGACTTATCCAAATCAATTCTACAAATCGCGGTAAAAGTTGAAATGGGGTCGAATGTTGAAGGATTAGCTCAGTTGATTGCGAGCCTTAATGAAGCCTACGCTCAATTAGGAAATAAATCCATGAAAGAAACCTTTGATCCCGAGGAAGAAGAAATGAGGCTTCGCATTGCTTTTCGTATTGGTGATTCGGATGCGGTAAGAACTTCGGCCCAGCAATATGCAGAGTATTTAGTATCCCGTTATTTGAGTGTGAAAGATCTTGTAGAACAGTTAAATCACCTTATTCAGCGTATGGAACAATTGGCAATAGAGCTTGATGTAGCTTCACCAGGACGCCCTAATCTGAATAAAGCGAGTGTGAATGCAATCAGAATGCAATTTCTACAATGGATAGATGGGTTTGTTTCTCTAAGGTTGAGCACGATGAAGTCGGCCAAAGAGAAGAAATATGTTGGTCAGGTAAAAGCCTATTTGCATGAGAATTTCGCAGATCCATCACTAAACTTACAGAAACTAGCCGACATCGCTTTAATTAATCCGAATTATCTAACCCAGGAATTTCACAAAGCTACAGGCTATTCCTGTATTCAGTACTTAGCTAAGCTACGCATGGATACAGCGAAGGAATTACTCAGTACGACCACGTTTAAGATTTACGAGATTGCTGAACGTGTTGGGTATGACAACCCGCTCTACTTTAGTCACTATTTCAAAAAATGGGTAGGTGTTAATCCTTCTGAGTTTAAGGGAGGAATTGATGAATGATGAAGAGATGGCTAATTTCATCACTTCGAAAAGGATCTGTCCCAATTAGAAATAGATTATTTATTAAGCTCATTATGCTGATTCTGATTCCAAATGTATTTTTCTTACTGTTCATTCAAATTCTAAGCAGTCAACAAGTTGAAAATAAGACCAAAGAAATCAATAATATCCTGCAGATTCTTCAGAATGCAACCCACAGAGAAGTTCAATTCTTGATGGATAATGTGAGATCGATTACGAATCAGATTATCATCGATCCCCAAATTCAGCAGATCTTAACGAAGAAGGTAGTTAAACAAACTGAAGGAGATTCTTATTTAACTCAAGAGAGATTAAGGGTGATCTTATCAAGGTATCGATTAGGCTGGAATCATGTATTTTCTATTGTGATTATTACTCCAGACAAACAAACTTATTTGACCTCATTTGATCGGTATACGATTGGGCCAGCTGACTTGGAGCAGTCTAAGCTGGTACAGGAGGTATTTGACACCAGTCAATCCGGAATTGCTTGGAGCTCCAGGGACGCTTTAACCAAGAATCAGAGAATGATCACGATGGCTCGAAAAATTTACAGTGTAGATCGTCCCCAGGATATCATTGGCTATGTGCTAGTGAATTTATCCTTGGATTCAATTCGAGAAGCCTTTGAAACATACAATTATTATGAGGATATGATATTTGGGATGATGAATGGGTCCGGTAACCAGACATTGCTGTATCAAGATGGGCAGATTATTGGAGATAATAAATCAATATTCGGGAAATCCACTCGCATTGAGGAAGGGATAACGAATCTGTCATGGGGAGGAAATAAGTGGAGAACGTCGACTAAGCGATCAGAGGAGGATCTGTATTTATTTGTTGGTCTCGACGAGGATTATATTGCCGAGCAAATCACACAATTCCGTAATAGTTTATATTATGCTTTTGCTTTGTTCCTCGTGGTATCTATCTTGCTTTCCATTCGAGGAGCTCAGATCATCACGAGAAGGCTGAATTTTCTCGTTCATGCGATGCGTAGATTTGGGCAAGAGCAATGGGGAACACGAGTTGAGCCCAAAGGCAATGATGAGATTCGAATGCTCGGTGATAAATTCAATGTAATGGCTTCACAGATCGAACAGCTGCTACTAGATCTCAATCAAGAGCAGAGATTGAAACGATTATTTGAACTTCAGGTGCTGGAATATCAGATTAATCCTCATTTTTTATATAACACGCTTGATTCAATTCATTTATTATCTCTAGAAAACAATGAACCAAAAATCAGTCAAATGGTTAATGGGTTATCACGATTGTTCCGTTTGATTTTAAGCAAGGGCAAGGAAATGATTCCCATCGAACAGGAATTAGAGATGGTACGTATATATCTCAACATTCAGAAGATCAGATTTACGGATCGGTTTGAATTTCAATTCTACCTAGAGCCTGGAGTTGCATCCTATCCTGTGGCTAAGCTGATTCTTCAGCCGATTGTAGAAAATGCAATCATGCATGGCATTCGCAAACTGAGAGTGCAAGGCGTAATTACAATCATTGGTCGCTTAGAAGATGATGATGTCGTGTTGGAGGTTGCGGACAATGGTGTGGGGATGCTTGAAGAACACATCGATACATTAAAAGCTTTGCTGTTAACTGATGTTCTCGCAGAAGATGTAATCACTTCTTCGGGTTATGGTCTTAAGAACGTGGATTCACGTCTTAAGCTCACCTATGGTGGACATTATAGAATGAGTATTCATTCAAGTGTGGAAGGAAATAGCGGGACAATTATTCAGATCAGAATCAAGGAACTCATCATGAGGAAGAAACGAGATGAAATGATTCGAGCCGAGTAATCAGATTGCGTATTCGGCTTCATTGGGTTGGTGGACACATAGACCACATGGACATTCTCCATGTGGTCTATGTGTGGTTGTCGAAGTTCCATTGAATACATGCCGAATATCTACCTTTGCTGTGGCATGTGTCTACAGAGAAGTTAGCTTTCTTGCGCTAAATCACTTAATTGATGAGATGTTGTTTGGAGCAACGGATAGAGGGTGCGGTAGATGTCATAATAGGGTTGGTAGGAATTGTGGTGCTCTCGATGGGGTTCAACACGATCAGTGATATGGATCCACTGATCACATAACGAAGTGATATCTTGTTGTAGCACACCGGAAGCCGCCATGATTGCAGCACCATAAGCAGGACCATCTGTGGAATTGACGGTTACGACAGGAATACCAAAGATGTCAGCGATCATTTGTCTCCAAAAAGAACTTCTTGCGCCTCCTCCACTTACACGCAATTCATTGACGGTAATACCCGAAGCTTTGATTAATTCAAGTGAATCACGAAGACCAAATGTAATTCCTTCCATTATCGCTCGAAGTAAATGAGCTTTGTGATGGCGGAGATTCAGACCGATGAACCCCCCTCTAGCTTTGGGATCAGGGTGAGGTGTTCGCTCTCCTGTTAAATAGGGCATAAATAATAACCCCTCGCTACCGATAGGTGCTGTACTAGCGATCGCCGTCAAGATTTCATAGACATCTTTATTTTCTCGCTCAGCTGTTTGCATCTCTTCGTGTGCAAAGTGATTTCGCCACCATTGCAAGGATCCTCCTGCAGCTAGCATTACACCCATACGGTGCCATTTGTCTGGTATGCCATGACAAAATGAATGAAGTCTGAAGGCTTCATCGACTTGATAGGTATCATCATGTACAAATACGACACCAGAGGTGCCAAGAGCTACTGAGGCAATGCCTCGACGGACGACGCCTACACCAACAGCACCACACGCTTGATCGCCACCACCTGCAACCACAGGTGTACCGATCTGAAGACCTGTCAATCGAGCAGCTTCAGCATGAATATGTCCTGCAATATCATTAGATTCATAAAGAGGTGGTAACCACGCTAGAGGAATATCTAGGAGATCCGCGACTTCGCTTGACCACCTACGGTGAGCAACATCGAGGAGAAGCGTACCACTAGCATCAGCCATATCCATTCCTAGTTGTCCTGTTAGTTTCAATCGAACGTAATCTTTGGGAAGGAGAATATGTTGAACTTGTGCATAATGATGAGGCTCATGTTGACGCAACCAAATCACTTTGGGTGCTGTGAATCCAGTAAGCGCTCGATTGCCTGTGAGTCGCCCAAGTTCGGTTAGGCCAATCGTAGACTCGATCCACGCGCATTGTTCAGCAGTGCGTTGGTCACACCAAAGTAATGCAGGACGAATCACTTGCTGGTGTTCATTAAGGAAAACCGAACCATGCATTTGACCAGATAATCCAACACCGATGATCTCTTCTCCCGTGACTCCTGAGGACTTAAGTAATTGAACAATCGCATGTGTGGACTTATCCCACCAGTCATCAGGATGTTGTTCCGCCCATCCAGGTAGAGGCTGTAACAGAGGGTATTCTTCTTGATGACTTGCTTTTACATGACCCGTATCATCGACGAGAATACATTTCACTGCAGAAGTGCCAAGATCAATGCCTAAGAAGTATTTCATGATTCACGCACCTTTGGGTTATGTGATGGTATAATAACGGCCATATCTTAGTTTATTCAATGAACTAAGAGGGATAAGATTACATATTCGCAAGAGAGTTATGAATTCCTGCTTACTTCAAGCGCTACATGCAAGATAAATCTCTTTTTCAAAATTAAAATCAATGATATGATGAGATAAGCACAAAATAGATCATTATTTCACATTTGTTCGCAAAAGGGGGAAGCTGCAGTTGCTAAAGAGAACATTAATCGGGATATTTCGAAGTCACGAGTTGACCGGAGATAAAGCAAGTGATCCATTACTGAAAACGAAATATTATAAGTTATCCAGGGATCTGCTATGGGATGAAGTCATTACCATGATCAAAAAAACACCGGGCTACACATTATTGCATGAAGTGAAGAATGTCGGAGAAATTGTAGTTGAACGCAAAACGATGTTGGGTCGAACACAAGACGTTACGTTCACTCTTTTCTCGATTAATCCAATGAAGTCTGCTATAGATATTTATTCTGCATCGAGAGGCTCTTTCGGGGATTTCGGTTCTAATTATCGCACGATTATTGATATATTCACTCAGCTAGATCGTAAATTAGCTAAACACAAAATAAGTGGATAACAAAAACAGCAAGGAAGCAATCTTCCGTGCTGTTTTCTTATCCGAATATGGACATCATGGCATTATAGTAATTTCTTCACTGCGGCTATCGCTGCATCATAATCAGGATGTGCGGTCATTTCTTCCAAATATTCAACATAAGTGACCGTGTTATGTGCATCTACAACGAAAATCGCTCTCATATCTAATTGAAGTTCATCAATTAATACACCATATGCTTGACCGAAGGATTTATGCTTATAATCAGACAAAGTAACTACTTTGTCTACACCAGCTGCACCGCACCATCGTGCTTGAGCAAAAGGCAGATCCACACTAATCGTCAAAATGCGAACAGATTCACCTAAGCCAGCTGCTTCTTCATTAAAGCGACGCGTCTGAGCATCACATACACCTGTATCTAATGAGGGTACAACACTAATCAGTTTGACTTTGCCAGCAAAATCAGCTAATGTAACTTCTGTCATTAAATCTTTGTTCACTTTGAAATCCGGAGCAGGGTCCCCTACTTGTAATTCTCGACCTACGAGCGTGATGGGGTTTCCTTTAAGTTTTGCTACACCAATACGTAATTCAGCCATGTCAACGAATGCCTCCTATAGTTGTATGATAGATTTGTTTACACATTCCATATTATAATTCTTTTTCCTAGTCAATGTCTAATTATTTACAGCATGGAGGTAAAAATGAAGTGGAGCTCAGACAACTTCAATACTTTGTACACGTAGCCAGAAAACAGCACGTCACGCGAGCTGCAGAAGAACTTCATGTGGCCCAATCTGCAGTAAGTCGGCAAATTCAACTTCTCGAAGAAGAGCTTGGGATTGAATTGTTTATTCAAAAAGGACGGAACTTGCATTTAACTTCAGTAGGCAAACTATTTCTTAGTCGCATCGAACATGTATTGACTGATTTGGACAAAGCGGTCAAAGAAGTACATGAATTTCTTGATCCCGAGTGGGGAGAAATTCGTGTAGGCTTCCCTCATAGTGTGGTGTTGCATCTATTACCTGCCGTTGTTTCTAAATTCAAAAAAGAACATCCCCATGTAAAATTCAGATTACGTCAAGGAACTTACAATAGCTTGATTCGTGATATCAGTAATGGGGAAATCGACTTAGCCTTTATTTCTCCTTTTCCAGAAAATAATGAGCATGTCATCGGGGAAACATTATTCACAGAGGAATTGTTTGCGATCGTACCGCAGAGTCATGAGTTAGCAGAGCATCAAGAGATTCGTCTCGAACAACTGAAAGATGATCCATTTGTGATGTTTGGTCTTGAATATTCATTACGTCCCATCGTGATGAATGCATGTAATGAAGCGGGTTTCACTCCCAAAATTGAATTTGAAGCAGACGAAACCGATACCATTCGCGGATTAGTTGCTGCGGGTGTGGGTGTAAGCTTACTGCCGGAAATGGCTTTATTAGGACGCAGTGATTTCCAACCTTCTAAAGTTCGCATATCGGAACCTAAAGTCACACGAACCGTGGGATTAATTCGCAGAAGAGGAAGTGAAATCCCACTTGTTGCAGCGATATTCAGACAATTTTTGTTAGAGTATTTTTCGGTGAAATGAATCAGGGTGCTTCGCGGATATGTTGCACATCATGTTCTCCTAGAAGTGAACATTCGAAAAAAAGCTCATCCATCTCGATCATGGTGTGAGCTTTTATCATGTTTCATGTGAGTCTATTATCGAAATGGTGGAGCAACTATTGTCTTCGATTCAAGAAAATCATCACAAATTTCAACAATTGCAAGACCGAGATCAATGCTGCAGCAACATAGGTCATGGCAGCGGCGTTCAGTACTTTACGGACTCCGACTTCTTCGTCAGAAGTGATATATCCATTGGACACCATAAGCGCACGAGCTCTAGCACTTGCATTGAATTCCACAGGTAGCGTAATGAGTTGAAAAGCTACAGCAGCGGAAAACAAAATGATGCCTAATAACAATAGGAATGAAAATTGAGAAAATATGAACCCTGCTAGAATTAAATATGGTGCTATCGTTGAAGCGAAGCTAGAAACTGGGAAAATATAGTGCCTTGCTACAAGCATCGGGTAGTGGACTTGGTGCTGGATCGCATGACCCACTTCATGACATGCAACAGAAACTGCAGCTATGGTGCTCTGATCGTAAACCGATTCAGACAAGCGTACAACCCGACTAGTCGGATCATAGTGATCAGATAGTTGTCCGGCAATAGGTTCTATCTTGACATCATGCAAGCCATTCGCGTCTAACATTCGGCGAGCAGCTTCAAAACCTGACATTCTTGAGCGAATCGGAACTTTAGCCCATCGTTTGAACGTGCTTTTCACTCGGAATGATGCAACAATCGACAAACCAAACGCAATCAAAATAAGGAAATCCATAGGATGAAAGAGCATTGAGCTTACCTCCAATTCATTCAGTTATTCATAGCTGTTCATTTAATTTTATATCATTCCCTTGGTTTTTTCAAATGAAGGCACAATGAACGTTATGTTATGTCAGTAAATATAACATCAAATTAAGAAATAAGAGCTTCGCATTCGATACATAACATAAATGTTATGAATTTATAACTATTTATATAAAATATATTGTCAAAACGTGTTGAAATGTATATAATGAGAATGCAAACGTTAAATGGTGTAATATAATCTAACATAGGAAGAAGGGTAACTAAATGGGTGAAATGGATGTGTATGTCGTTAATGCGATTTGGATGATGCTTGCTACAATTCTTGTGTTGTTGATGCAAGGTGGATTCATACTATTGGAAGCTGGATCAATTCGTATGAAAAACGCTGGACACGTTGCAGGTAAGACGATCTTCACTGTTGGATTATGTTCACTTGTATTTTGGGCAGTAGGGTATTCTCTGATCTATGCAGGAGGCAATGGCTTCATCGGCACTTTCGATCTTGCTCTACTTAATCCACAAGGAGTGAGCGAAGGCAGCGCTTATCCTGACTCAATTAATTTCCTATTTCAATTAGCATTTGCAGCGATCGCACTTACGATTGCCTTAGGTGGATTCGCAGAAAGAGCAAAGCTTTCCGTGTACCTCATCTTCTCTATTCTATTTACAGCTTTCGTCTATCCCTTTATTGCACACTGGATTTGGAGTGCAGATGGTTGGTTATTTACGCATGGTAAATTAGATTTCGCTGGTTCAACTGTAGTTCACTTAACAGGAGCTATGGGTGCTCTAGCAGCTACGATATTACTGAAACCACGTCTTGGAAAGTTCAATAAAGACGGCACGGTTAACCCAATCTTTGGCCATAATCAAGTGTATACATCACTAGGTGTGTTAATCTTATGGGTAGGTTGGTTCGGATTTAACGCAGGATCGACATTAGGTGTTGGTGATGGATTCTTCGGTTATGTAGCGATGAACACACAGCTCGCTGCTGGTGCTGGCGCTGTAGCAGCACTTCTCATTTCATGGATTTTCCTAGGGAAATCAGATATTTCCACTATGCTTAATGGTGCTTTAGCTGGACTTGTGGGGATTACGGCATCTTGTGCATTCGTTGATCCTTGGGCAGCAGTCGTCATTGGAGCCGTTGCAGGATTACTTGTTTTTGGTAGCATGAAAATGTTTGAGAAATTGAAAATCGATGACCCCATTTATGCACTTTCCGTTCATGGTGTCGCAGGAGTCTGGGGTACATTGTCGAATGGATTATTTGCTACAAAAGCACTCACAGTAGACAAAGGATTAGGAGTAGGATCAGGTTTATTGTACGGTGGTGGATTTGACCAATTATGGGTTCAAATCTATGGTGTTGCAGCTTCTGGTGCTTTCGCTTTTGTTGCATCATTCATCATTCTTTATGTGATCAAGTTAATCATCGGGTTGCGTGTAACTGAAGAAGAAGAAATGATTGGTCTAGATATCAGTGAACATGGTTCATTTGGTTATCCTGAACAAATGAAGAACAAATAATAACAACGTAAAGCATATAAAGTCATTCGCGGATTCAGTTTCATATTGACCGTAATTCGTCATAAGGCATAAGGAGATGTCAAGTGGAATTTCTCGAAGTGCGTAGGTTGAATAAGCAGATTGCACATACTGGTTCTTTAGAAGAACTGATGAAGCTTAGAAATCGACTACACGAGATGTTCCACAAGCATCTCTCTTTTGCGTGTAAAGACGTATTGTACGATCTTATGAATGACATGCATGATGAATTAATCCTGCGAGCCATTCAACTAGCAGAGATCGAGACAGAGCAGCGAACGGGCACTAAACCGGATCAGTATGCGTTTATGCTATTAGGTAGTGGCGGACGCAGAGAACAGACGCTGTGGAGCGACCAAGATAATGCTATGGTTTATGAACTTCGAAGTGAGCACGATGTATTTCTGTACAAAACACTGTCTGACATCATTCATCAAAATTTAATTCTCATTGGGTATCCGCCTTGTGATGGTAATGTGCTGAGTAGCAATCAAAGTTGGCGTGGTGACATAGCTTATTGGACCTCATTAATCGAGAGCTGTTTCCAACAACCAGACTGGGAACATATGAGATATATCCTTATATTCTCTGATGCGAGATGTATATCAGGGAATGCTGCGTATGTAGATCAATTAAAAAATCACATGTTCGCTTATGTGCAAGAGCATCCCGAGCACTTATCACATTTGTTACAAAACACATTGCACCGCAAAGTAGCCAAAGGAATCTTAGGCCAACTCATTAGAGAACAGTATGGCGAAGATGGTGGCGGCATAGATATCAAGTATGGCGTCTATATCCCATTCGTGAATGGTTGCCGACTATTAGCCATTCAACACGGAATCACCTGTACATCAAGTGTGCAACGTATTCAGGAGTTAGAACGAATGCTCATGATCACAGCTGTTGAAGCGCGACAATGGATTCAAGCAATGACACAAGTATTATTTCTTCGTGCGATGACCGTTCATCATGTCGAACACGGCCTGTATTCAAGCAAAGGGATACTTCCTTCCATGTGGTTAACCAAAGAACGCAAAAAAGAAATTAAACAATGCATTCGAATAGCGCAACAGTTAGAAAAAAAAGTAAAAGCATCGATTCGCTATTGATTGTATGTTGAAAATCAAAGTGATCACGAAATAAGGAGGAATATAAATGCCAGATATGAAACCTCCACGTCGGATATGGAATTTCAATCGAATTGTGGGAATCTCTTCTAATCACACATCGATCTATGAAGCTCAAACAATTCAACAAATGGCCTTCATTCGTTCGATTATGAAAGAACAGCGTAAAAATGAGCTGTATGACATTCGATTAGACGATTTGGAAGCTGTTGTCTTTGATTTGGAAACAACAGGGTTTTCCCCTCATAACGGGGATGAAATTATTTCAATCGGTGCAATTGCAGTCAAAGGCAAACAAATGCTCGAAGAAGAGAAATTTTATACGATCGTAAATCCGAATCGAGAAGTGCCTCATCATATTGTACATCTCACAGGAATTACGAATGATATGGTGCAAGTAGCACCTAAATTAATTGACGCCTTGAGCCGATTTCTAGAGTTTGTCAGTAGACGCACACTGATCGCACATGGGACAGGTCACGATAAGCTATTTCTGAATTCTGCTTTATGGAAAACATCTCGTGTCAACTTATCTCACCGTATGCTAGATACGATGATGATCGCAAAGTGGCTGCTTCCTCGATTAGAAAATTACACCTTGGATACGCTGCTCAAAGCCTTTGGCATTCACATTACAGATCGGCACCATGCATTCGAAGATTCCTTCATGACCGCTCAATTATGGTCAAAATTCTTGGAAGAAATTCATGCTCAGCAAATTGATACGTTAGGCGATTTGTATGAGAAAATGAGTTTTCGTTAAACGATAGAGAACGTAATACATTCGATGCATCCACTCGACTTGTGAATCTGATACCCCGCAACTTCAGGTTGCATCGCATTCTTCAGTCCGATAATCCAATGTGTAGGTACGATATCCCAGTAAGTGCGCAAGTCCATTTCCGAGAGATGGGTCGCTCCGGTCGGATGTGAATGAAAGATGCCAATCCATTGAGCGCTATCTTGTGGATGAAATAATGCATCGATGACATGAGTAGGTTCCATCAAAAATTCATACTGCGGATGATTCGCTATATTAGGAATTGGCAAAATCGTAGTTGCTGTCCACCCATTTCGCTCTATCCGACCAAAGATGAATCCACAAGCTTCTTCTGGCAATCGTTCTTTACAATATTGAATCAACCGATGATACAGCTCTTGATGCATCCACATCTCCAAGTCAAATCACCCCTAAATGCTACGCGATATCTATGTGTAAACCCCACACGTACATTCATTATACGCAGATCAACCGATTTGTCCAACAGGTTTAACTAAGAACAACACAAGGAGTAACGTTATCAATGCGAGAAAAGAAACCACAATAAATACCATCTCGTGTGATACGTTCATTAAGAATTCAAAGATGGGCGGTCCAAATGCTACACCAATGAAGCGTAAGCTGCTGTATAACGAAGTAATCATACCTCTTTGCTCTTTGTGAACTGCACCTGTGATGATTGTGTTAAGACAAGGTAATAATAGCCCTGTACCGACTCCGCTGACACTCAGGAAGGTGATGAGAATATATAGATTTTCGTAGAAAAAAATACATAACACAAGTGAAATCGCCATCAAGCACAGTCCAATATTCATTAACCATCGCATCAGAGTTCCATTCTTCTTAATGAAGACACCCGTCGTATAGGAAGTTACGACCATACCTAGAAGTGGAATAGCGAGCACAAACCCTTTCGTCACACCTTTGATATCATAAGGGTCTGCTTCTAATATATTCGATAAATAAAAGAGAATTCCAAACAAAATAAAAAGAGCTAATGAACCAGCAAAAAAGCATGTAAGTAACCATCGGCCTTTTTCTTTTAAGATGTGTTGGATTTGTTTCAGGTAAACCTTCAATCGAGGTGGGTCTTGTTCTTTTTTCGGTTCTTTCAAAATAAACATGACAGCGAGTAAGGAAAATAAACAAAAAAGAGGAAATGCAAAAAATGGAGCATACCATAGCCATAGAGCAAGTAAAGATCCGATGATTGGACTTAATACTTTGCCGACTCCATTCGAAGCTTCCGTGAGACCTAAAGCTTTGCTTTCTGTACCACCTCGATAAGAATCACCTATATATGCCATAGCGATGGGAGCTGTACCCGCTGCACCGATGCCTTGAATTATTCGCGCGATAATCAGAAGTAGATAGGAATTCCACATGGCTCCCAAACCTGCTAGTATACCTGCACTTCCATATACCACTAAGGAGGGAATGATAATGGCTTTTCTCGAAAACCGATCAGACAAGTATCCACAAACAGGAATCACTAGACCTGCTGTTAATGAAAATAAAGTGATGATCAAACTGCTTTGAAATCGAGTAATCTCTAATCGTTCTTGTAATTCAGGCAAAATTGGCACAAGCATCGAATTACCTAATACCAATACCATAGGAATGGATGCGATCGCGATAAATTCCCAAATCCTACCTTTCCCATGTTGGTTTGCATGCTGATTTGTGGAAGCATCAGACCTGATTTCACTTTCAACACGTCCTGGAAGTTTTCTTGTTTTTGTGTCAGCCATAGCTGTTGATTCCTCTCATTTCACATATACGCTTATCATTTCCTCGAAACCACCGACTCATTCCTCATTTATCCGAAAAACTGTTATACTAGTTGAGGGATTTTATCGTGTTCCGCATAATATGAAATTAGAGGTGTTTAATTTGAAAAGAAACATGTTTGTTTTCCTGTTAGTCATTATCCTTTTGAGTGTAGCGATTTATCAGAATGTGCACAAAAATGAAAATCAAGAAACGGTTATCGAGCAAGTAGCGAGAGAAAAATTTTCAGCACCACATTTTGAATTAGCGAGTTTAGATGGTCAACAATATGAGGTCATGGGTAAGCGCGATAAGCCGCTGTTGATTAATTTTTGGGCGTCTTGGTGTGGACCTTGCGAAGATGAAGCACCTGACCTGGCGCGCTTGTATAACACGTACAAAGATAAGTTTGATCTATATGCTGTAAATATTACGCAAGAAGATAACTTGGATCAAGTGCAAGAGTTCGTAAAGCGACATCAGTATGATTTCCCGGTTCTCATGGATGAGGAAGGCAGTGTTTCGGAGTTATACGATGTGATTGCGATTCCAACTAGCTATCTGATTGATCGAAATGGCGTAATTATTGACAAATTTAGTGTGCTTTCATACAAAGGATTAGAACAAAAAATCGTTCAGGCCATAGAAAACCAACCATGACAAAAAACTGTTAGTTCGTCTAAGTGTTGACCACAGAGAGTTTCTAACAGCTTATCGTAGGTTTACATGATCTTTAGTGGTTGATGATACCCGAACGTTCTTTTGGATCTGAATTTGACAATTCTTCGCGTTTTTGATTCAACAATGCATAGCGAAGGCTATCGACGATAGCAAACCAACTGGCTTCAATGATGTTGCTCGATACACCTAGGGTGTTCCAACTTGTTTTGAAATCAGTAGACTCGATCAATACGCGCACCTTAGCTGCAGTTGCATCTTTCTCATCGAGAACTCGAACTTTGTAATCCGATAAATGTACCTGCTGGATATCCGGGTAATATTGAATGAGCGCTTTACGTAATGCATGATCCAGTGCATTCACAGGGCCATTTCCTTCTGCTGCAGTGTAAATCGTTTCTCCATGAATTTTAACTTTTACAATTGCTTCAGAAACCACACCGCGCTCAGGTGTTTTCTCGACAAGGATTTTAAATGATTCCAGTGTGAAAATTTCCTCTAAGCCTTCATAGGCTTCTCGAATTAATAACTCTAATGAAGCATCTGCACCTTCAAATTGATAACCTTGATGCTCTAGCTCTTTGATTTTCTCGATGATTTGTTTCGTTTTTTGAGTCTCTTTTGTGATATCGATGTGAAGTTCTTGTGCTTTAAACATGACATTGCTTTGGCCAGCTAATTCAGAAACCAGTACGCGTTGTTTGTTACCTACCACTTCAGGGACGATGTGTTCATATGTACTTGCATCTCTTTGGATTGCAGACACATGAATCCCACCTTTATGCGCAAATGCTGCAGTTCCAACAAATGGTTGATTTGCAGGCATATTCATGTTGGCAACTTCACTGATATATCGTGATATTTTCGTTAGTGATTGTAATTGTTGATCACTGATTAATCGATAATTTTGTTTGATTTGCAGATTAGGAATGACTGAACAGAGATTTGCATTACCGCAACGCTCGCCATATCCATTGATGGTTCCTTGAACATGCCTAGCTCCTGCTTCGATCGCAGCAAGCGTATTGGCTACAGCGAGTTCACAATCATTATGTGCATGAATGCCGATAGGTGTCCGAATAATTCGTTTCACTTTCGTAACGATCTCAGAAATTTCTCGAGGCAATGTACCTCCGTTCGTATCACAGAGAACGATCCATTCAGCACCTGCATATGCGGCTTGTTCAATTGTACGTATGGCATATTCAGCATTATTCTTGTAGCCATCAAAGAAATGTTCAGCATCATATATTACTTCAAGACCTTGATCACGGAGGTATTTAACGGAATCATAAATCATAAGTAGATTTTCTTCTAATGTGGTTTGAATCGCAGTATGAACATGGAAATCCCAAGACTTACCGAATATCGTAGCTACTTGAACACCAGATTCAACAATCCGGTTTAAATTATGATCATTTTCAGGTTTGGTATCTTTTCGTCTCGTACTACCGAATGCAGTGATTTTTGCGGACTGCAAAGTGATATGGCGAACTCTTTCGAAAAACTCGATATCTTTACTATTACTACCTGGCCAACCACCTTCAATATAGTGAACACCAAGCTCATCGAGCTTATGAGCAATTTTTATTTTATCTTCGACAGATAAGCTGATTCCTTCTCCTTGGGTACCATCTCTAAGCGTTGTGTCAAACACTTTGATTGCATTCGACATCTACATGTCCTCCTTTTTGTTTTACCGATGGGAAACTTAGTATGCGTTGAGAAATGTTCTAGATAGAGTTTGCGATGTTATTTGATATATTATATGATTATATCATAAATTGATCAACATGAAATGCCATAATTCACCTGTTAAGATCCGTCTTGCACAGTCAATCACGTTTTTGATATTAAATGTTTGAATTTTAGCTGATTTTGTATTATATTTTAATTTGAGGATACAATTGAGAGGAGCAAACAAATGGCTAAGTACACCTGGGTTGAAAAAGAAACTTGTATCGCATGTGGTGCATGTGGTGCAACTGCACCTGATATTTATGATTATGACGACGAAGGTTTAGCAGAAGTTATTTTGAACGGGGATAATAACAGAGGCGTTACAGCAATTCCAGACAATCTCATGGATGATCTCCAAGATGCTCAAGATGGATGTCCGACAGATTCAATCAAAGTTGCAGACACGCCATTTAATTAGAAATCATGAATTGATCGTATACGAGAACCATAAGAAGAACTCTATTCTTTGTTAAGAATAGAGTCTTTTTTTATGATCATGTGGTGTGATGTGTTACTGATTTACAATTAATAGAACAGCCATTACAATAATGATGCCAGTTACAATAGAACCTGTCCAAACAATCGCTTTCTTATTTATTTCTTGATTGTTTTTGTGCAACAAAGGTTTGACTTTCTTTTTTGACATAGACATCGTCCTTTTCTATGTAAATTTATAATATGAAGTTATAATGATATCATAACATAATTATAGGTAGAGATTGTATATGCTTTTTTTGCGATGAGCGTTTACGAATTCAGTTAAATCATATAAAATTTTAAAGGTAACAGTCATAATGAACGGAGTGCACAAATATGTTATACAGAAAAATAGCTAAGCCGATCCTATTTCAGCTAGATGCCGAAAAAGCACATCGTCTTGTGATGTTGGGACTTCGTGTGATGCAAGCCTTGCCAGGAGGTAAGCAGGTTCTTCAGCAAACATATGGAGCAGCTCCATCGGCAGTTTGGTCTCAACAATTATGGGGGATGACATTTCCTCATCCCATAGGTTTAGCAGCGGGTTTAGACAAGAATGCTGAAGCTGTAGCATCCTTATCTCGGATTGGATTCGGGTTTTTGGAAGTAGGCACAGTGACACCTCAACCTCAATCAGGCAATGATACTCCTCGATTGTTTCGACTCCCTGATGATCACGCGTTAATTAATCGGATGGGTTTCAATAACGTAGGGATGCAACAGATGGCTCTTCATTTACGCGAACTCTCGGATAGACCTATACCGATTGCTGTGAACATTGGGAAAAATAAGTCGACTTTGAATGAAGTTGCACATGAAGATTATCAGTCGTGTATGCGATGCTTATTCCAAGAAGCTGACTTTTTTGTTGTGAACATTAGTTCTCCCAACACACCTGGGCTTCGTGATCTACAACATGGAGATGACTTACATCATCTTCTTCAAGCTGTCCAAGAAGAAATGTCGCATCAACAACATATACATAAACAAGCAACGAAACCGATCTTAGTTAAGATATCACCAGATCTAGAAGAAGATCAGCTCGCATCTACAATCAAGATCATTCAGCACAGCGGTGTAGCAGGTATTATCGCGACAAACACAACGTTAAAGAGAGACCGGTTGCAGCATGCGAATCGAGTACAACAAGGCGGGTTAAGTGGTAAACCATTGACTGAGCGATCGACACAGATCATCAAGCGGATATATCAACTTACAGAAGGCAAGCTTCCTATCATTGGTTGTGGTGGAATTACTACTGCACAAGACGTATATGACAAAATAAGAGCAGGTGCTAGCTTAGTTGAAATCTATACCGCATTGATTTATGAGGGGCCTGAGTTACTAAGGCATCTTTACCATGGACTAGAGATATTGTTGAATAGAGATGGCTTTCATCATATTTCTCAAGCAATAGGAGCAGACCATCATTGATTTCATGTGGTAATGGAGGTTATATGTTATGGATGGACGTGACTGGAAGAAATTTCTCTTTCCGTATGAGCAAGCTGTTGAAGAACTGAAAGTGAAGTTTAAAAGTTTGCGAACAGAACTAAAAAGCAGTGAAGAGTATGCTCCTATTGAATTTGTCACAGGGAGAGTTAAGAAAATTTCAAGTATTCTTGAAAAATCAAAAAAACTGAATGTACCTATGGAACTCATCGAGTCAGGTATCGAAGATATCGCGGGTATCCGGATCATGTGTCAATTTGTTGAAGATATTATCTGGCTTTCAGATCTCATTCGAAATAGAGAAGACATCAGAGTCGTGTATGAAAAAGATTATATTCAAAATAAGAAAGAAAGTGGCTATCGGAGTTATCATATCATTGTCGAATATCCAGTACAGACAGCGCTTGGATTAAAGAAAGTCTTAGCTGAAATCCAGATTCGTACATTAGCTATGAATTTCTGGGCTACAATTGAACATTCATTAAATTATAAATACCATGAATTTTTACCTGAAGTTGTCAGGATTCGTTTGAGTAAAGCAGCGGAAGCTGCCTATATGCTTGACCAAGAAATGTCAAGCATTCGCGAGGAAATATTGGAAGCCCAAAAAATGTTTGAAGATCATGCGAATGTTGTCAACAAGATCCTGAATAATATTCAAGAGCTTTACTTTTATTATCGCGTCAGAGAAGCAGCACAATTCCAATTGCGATTTAATGAAATATGGGAAAAAGAAGAAATATGGGCACTAGATGAGCTCTCATTAGAAATTGAAGAAGCGATCCATAGAGCAAAGAAAGGATAAAAGCAGTCATTGAAGAACAATTATGATCGTTTGTTCGTATCATTTATTTATTTTTTTAATGAAGAGCATGATTATTACGAATGCCATGAAGTCATGGAGCAATTATGGTTAGAAAATGGTCGAAATTTACTATATCAAGGTCTATTACAAATTGCAGTCGGTTTGTATCATCACCATCAAAATAATGTCAGTGGTGCCATCAAGTTACTTACAGCGGCTTGCGAAAAACTGCAAGGTTATAGTGAAATTGAACATGGCATTGATTTGAAGACACTGATCGTCGATACGATGAATTATAGGCGTAAGCTGTGCAACATCGATTCCCATCCTTTTGATCCATATCATTTGGATATTCAGATGGTGGACAAAGAACTAGAACAATTACTTGCTGAGATGATTGTGGATTCGCTTGGAATGGAGAAATAAAGTGATGGAAAGGAACCCCTCTATGATCGAGGTAAAAAACCTCAGCAAGCACTACCAAGTTCACGAAAGAGAAGCCGGCTTTATTGCGTCTTGGAGAAGTTTGTTTAATCGCAAATTTCGCACAGTTAAAGCAGTGGATGGCATTAGTTTTCATATTTCCGAAGGAGAGATTGTTGGTTTTTTGGGTCCGAATGGAGCAGGGAAAACGACCGCCATGAAGATGTTAACTGGACTCCTGCATCCGACGAGTGGCGAAGTGCGCGTTGACGGATTTGTGCCTTCTGAGCATAAAAAAGACTTCAAAAAGCAAATCAGTTTGGTCATGGGACAAAAAAGTCAATTGATGTGGGATATTCCTGCTTCAGAAACGTTCCAAGTCAACAAAGTGATTTATGAAATTCCAGATGAGGCTTATCGAAAAACACTACATGAATTAGTAGAACTCCTTGACTTGGGTGATGTGATTAACAAGCCTGTTCGCCAGCTTTCATTAGGTGAAAGAATGAAATGCGAGTTAGCGGCAGCACTCATTCATCGCCCACAAATTGTTTTCTTGGATGAACCCACAATTGGTTTAGATGTCAATATGCAAGTCGTTTTGCGTGATTTCATTCGAAATTACAACTTGCAATACAAAGCGACGATACTTTTGACGAGTCATTATATGGCTGATGTTACCGCGTTGTGTGAACGAGTTATCGTGATTGCCAAAGGTCAGTTATTGTACGATGGTGCCATTTCACAATTAGTTCATCAATTTGCACCTAACAAGCAAATCACGATGCAGTTTGCAACATTTGTCGGAGAACAAGAATTGTTAGAAACATTACAAAGCCGTGCAAAAAAAGTGTATTACGATTTCCCGAAAGTAGTCGTTGAAGTTTTAAGAGTTGACGTTTCCGAGGTGTCGTCTCTTTTGCTAAACCGCTTCAATATTATTGATTTAACGATTGAAGATCCTTCCATGGAATCTATTATTTCACAAACCTTCGAAGCAGGTAAGCAGGAATGATGAACACGATACGAAGCACTTCACTTTTTCTTTTTTTTATGAAATATCGAATCTTATTCATTACGGAATGGTCAGTGATGCTTGCTTACCGTAGTGAAACATTGATTTGGATGCTAGGCGCATTTATTCAACCATTGGTCAGCTTAGCAGTGTGGCTATCGATAAGCAACCAAAAGTCGATAGGAGGGTATGACGCTAGGGACTACATGTTGTATTTCTTTAGTATCGTACTCATTGAGCGATTAACCCGAACCTGGGATGTGTGGGAACTTGATGATAGTATTCGCGAAGGGACGTTATCCGCTAAGCTCCTTCGTCCTTTTCATCCAATTCATTGGAGTATGGCTTCGAATCTTGTGCACAAACTTTTTTTTGCAATGATCTTAATCCCTAGTTGGTTTGTTCTTGCTTGGATATTCCCTATCCTGCGTTTAGATCTTTCTTGGTCAGAGTTTGGATTAACATTTGTTGCTATAAGCCTAGCATCTATGGTTCGTTTCTTTATTGGATTTGGATTTGGATTACTTGCTTTTTGGACGAACCGAGCGATTTCGCTATACATGCTTTACGAAGGTTTTCATTTACTTTTAGCAGGTAGACTTGCTCCGTTATCGATGTTTCCTGATTGGGTTGCGGATTATGCGATCTGGTTACCGTTTTATGGGACTGTTGGTTTCCCTGTTGAATTATTGGTAGGTAAATTGTCAGGTGACTCCACAGCAATTGCATGGGGGTTCATTTCCCAAGTGAGTTGGACACTGATATTCTATTTCATATACCGCTTGGAGTGGAAACACGGTCTTAAGAAATATGGTGCTGTAGGAGGGTGAAGATTCATGATCAAGTACATCCGTGTGTTTGGAGAATTTTTTCGAGTTTGTTTAGTTGAAGAGTTCGAGTATCGTGTTAACTTTATCGCTAATCTGCTGACAACTTTGTTTTGGATGGCTATTTCTGTGATTACAGTGAAACTTTATTTTTATAATACTGATCAAATCGGAGGTTGGTCTTATGATGAAGTGTTGGTCCTATTAGGTGTTTTTATATCGATTCACGGCTTTATCGAGTTCTTTTTGCAACCCAACATGACGAGATTTGTGAGTCATATACGCAAAGGCACTTTCGATTACATACTGACCAAACCTATCGATGCGCAATTCCATGTAAGCTTCCGACATCTGGTGTTTTGGCGACTTTTTGATGTAGCATTAGGAATGGGGCTTGTTTACTATGCTTTGTGGAGACTCGATGTGACGCTGTCTTTTGGACAATTGTGCATATTCTTAACCATGTTTTTGGCATCGTTATGTATGATGTATTCTTTATGGATGGGCATGATGATTCTTTCTTTCTGGGCTGTAAAAATAGATAATCTCTCATTTTTGTTCCACTCTTTATTTGAAACATCACGATTTCCAGTGACGGTATATCAAGGCGTGTTAAGATTTATCTTGACGTACGTATTTCCGATAGGGCTGATCACTACATTCCCTGCATCATCAGTCATTGGACAGATGACTCGCAATGAAGCACTTCTCAGTGTGATGATGGCAGGAATATGCGTGATCATGGCTAGATGGTTTTGGAGATATGCTTTAAAACATTATACAAGTGCAAGCAGTTGAAGTTCCTTTCATCTGCAAAGCAAATCAATACACAAGAAGTGTAAGGAGATCCTTAGGGTGAGAGGTGTTTAACAAAGAAATTCTTGAAATCTTCTGTGGTATTTCCTGTTTCACTTGAAGTGCTATACCCTCCGACCAACCGGTCAGCTTCTACGCCATCTTTGTAGTAGATCAGAGTTGGAGTTGCTTCAACTTTGTATTTTCCCCAGCTTGTATTGAATTCTTGGAGATTGAATTGACTTACTTGAACACCAAGTTCTTCTTGAATTGAAATGAGTATTGGCGTCGTGTTTTTGCAATGACTGCATGTAGATGAATAATAGTATTGGAAAAAGCTTTCTTTATTTGCGATTCGTGCATCTAAAGCTTCTGGCAAAATAATATTCTGATAATTAGCATCTTTTAATTGCTTAACGGTTTCAGGATGAAGTGCGGATTTACTGACACCGTATGGATTATAAGATGTATCCACTTGATTGACTCGATTCGCTTGCTGATTAATGAAGTAAATCGCTGCAAATAAACTAATAATAATAAGTAAATAAATAAGAATTTTTTTCATATCACACCTCAGTTTTATGTTATATTTTCTAATACTAGAATAAAATGTCGAATCCTTCAAGCGAATTTTTTGGAAAATTGATTTTATTCGCATTCGTAATGATTTATGACCTATTCTTAAGGAGTTGTCATTGAAATGGAGGTGCAGGGAACTGAATGAAAAACACACAAAGACTTGATAAAATACTTGCACATATGGGTTATGGCTCTCGTTCTGAAATCAGAAACTATGCACGAAAAGGAGTCATCAAAGTAAATGGGCAAATCAGCAAAGACAGTGGTATCCAAGTTGACCCTGAGCGAGACGAGATCATCATTCACGACCAACTCTTGATGTATCGAGCTCACATCTATCTGATGATGAATAAACCTCCTGGTGTAATTTCAGCAACAGAAGACCGAATTGAGCGAACAGTCATCGATGTATTACACGAAGCGTATACCGCTTACTCATTGTTTCCTGTAGGTCGTCTTGACAAAGACACGGAAGGTTTACTATTATTAACCAATGATGGGAAATTAGCTCATCAACTTCTCTCACCACGCAAGCATGTTCCCAAAACCTACTTAGTTCATGTGCAGTGGGAGATAGATGAGGCATCTCAAAAAGCGTTGGAGACAGGTATTCAATTAGACGATGGATACGTAAGCTTGCCTGCTCAACTTCGTATGCTTGTGCAAGGGAATCACAAATCTCAAGAAGTTTCAGTAGTGGAATTGACGATTTTTGAAGGCAAATACCATCAAGTGAAAAGAATGTTTGAAGCCTTGGGTCAACAAGTTGTTTACTTAAGAAGAATATCCATGGGTCCTCTAATCTTAGACCCAAACTTACCTTTAGGGAAATTCAGAGAGCTTACTGAATTAGAACTAGATGCGCTTAATCATTATATCACAGCATATTGAAGAAAATACGAATTAGAATCAGAAGAACTGATTTCAAATGAACCCATGGGTTTCTTAGAAATCAGTTCTTTATTTTGATACACTAGGGAAAGGTAATATGCGATGACAAGCAAAACTATAAAAATGATTTTTGTCATGATGATTATAGCAATATGTATATTTTGTACTCCATATGGGATGGAGTCCAATTCACAGGTATTGCCTGTCTTTGCGACTTCAATTGAACAAAAACAAATAAATCTGCAATACCCTTCTCAGCTGTCTATTAAAATGGTGAATGGCACTTATTACAGTAAGATGCCTTATGAGAAAGCAAATGTTTCCGTATCAGCACCTCCCGGAAGCCGAATCAAAAGCATGTCCCAAAAGCTAGCAAATGGGACGATTAAAGATATTACACCTACAGAAGCAAAGGGTCGATCTGCTTACAAAGGAGATGTTGCTTTAACAGGTACACATCAATTCGTAGAATCGAAAGGAAACTCTTCAACAAATGGCTACTTTACGTGGTTTCGCAATAAAATCAGTGCTGAAAATAAAGGAAATTGGTTTGCAGACATTAAGGATAGCAATCAAGTTGTTCAAAGGATACAATGCCAAAGTAAAGAGAAGGAACTCATCATGAAAGCCTGGATGTCTCAATACCCAGGGTGCTCATCTGGATCATTTCAACAAATTAATACATTGGTGTTGGATGCCAATCGAACAAAATCGTTTATAGGGCTTCAACAAGCAACAGCACTTCCAGATAGTGTAGTGACTGATGTAAGTGTTGGAATTTTTCGCGTAAACCCGGATTTACTTATTCAAGGACCAAAGGGAGTTCGCTCAGGATACGCATTAGCTGATAAAATTAAAATATTTTCTATAGTGCCTATAACAAAGGAAAGCAATGATAAATTTCGAATATTTTTTCATCAAGACTTTGATTATCTTAGTGACTATTCATTTGAACTAAATCAACCACCGAATGGCTCCAAGCTTATGGTGTATTACACATCTTTCGTGTTTGATGTTCGAGGTTCTACGTATCAGTATCCAACAGGCATTACTGTTGAATATGAATATTCATCCCAACCCATACCGAGTACTAAACCTGAAGAAGTCGTCAACCGCAACGCGAAGCCTAAAGCCAGTATCACAAAGCCAAACGGAGTTGAATTCATCCCTACGCACGAAAAGATTACAAAACCAGAGATACACTGGGAGCAGACGGACTCCGATCTTGCAACAACGTTTACTTATTTCCAAATCCAAGTCTATGCGGATACGAACGATCGACTGATTTACGATTCTGGCCAACAGTGGCAGTCTACAACTGCAACAATGAAGAAGTGGTCAATTGATCAAGATTTACCTAGAGGTCAAAAACTTCGCATTCAAGTTCGTGTTTTTGATGGTAAACTGTGGTCGGATTATTCAGAGTCTAAATGGTTAATCATTAATCAAGAACCCGTTGCTTCATTTGTTTGGTCACCTAAACCGATTTGGGAAGGAGATCAAGTGAGTTTTTCGAGTATAACATCTGGATTAGACGGAGACCAGCTATCTTATGTCTGGACAATCCGACGTCCCGATGGCCAAATATCTTATGGGTATAGCAAGGACTTCATGTCAATTTTTAGCCAAGCGGGACAATATATGGTTCATCTGTCCGTATCTGATGGATTCAAAATGCAAAGCAGTTCAGCGAATATTGTTGCGTTTCCTCTTACCATTCTCGCAGATACACAATATCTTCCTCCTTGGCTAGTTCACCATAATGAGAAGAAACACCAAACGGTAAAAAACCCCAAGGATTTTTATTCAGGCGAAAAAATTATCGTGACGTGTCAAGGTGCAGATGCTCCGATTACAGAAGTCAAAGCGTTCATTCAAACCAAAGGTTTAGATGGCAAGGAGCTATATGTCTTGGAACAACTATCCCAAACCCATAAGCCTTCAAACTATTCTGGAGAACTTTATTCCCCTATATTTCAATCAATGACAAAGGGTCTTCCTATAGGGGAACATCTGATTCATGTTGAAATTAAATATACAAATGGTGTTGTGAAACACACACAAGTACCTATTCGAATTATTGGAAATGTACGCAAAGCGATTGGTGTTCATAGACTACAATAATGTCTAATTCAAGGTTGAGTAGGAACAACGGTATAGAATATTTGAAGATCCGCTTTTTCAAATATTCTATACCCACAGATAAGCTAAATAAAGTCGTCCGATTAGATGAAAAGTGTTTGCGCAATAATCGCTAATAGAATGAATAGAACTAATATAGAAGCTGTGGATGACACCGCGGGTACTGCTGACATAAGACTAACCTCCTTACCTGTAATCGAGATAGCCCTCGAACATACCATTGCACGATCGGCATGATCTAATTTATGAGAAGGAAGTTATGTATGACAGAGATAAAATACGCGGTCCTCATAAAATGGGTGTGACCCGGGCATCCTATAGGAGATGAATTCCTTACAGGAGGCGATGCAGTGGTGACTAACATTTTAATCAGACCAGAACTTAGAACATCCAGTGGAGAAGTTAGCGATATTTTTCGAGAGGACGATTATATCGGTACAATGACATTAGTCTTCAGAGAATCAGACAGACTTCTTGGAGCAATTCAACTTGAAGATGACAATGTATCTGCAAATGTGAAAGATGATATCATCACTTATTTACAGTCATATATTCAATCTTTGGTTGAAGCATTAGACATTGAGCTATGTGAAGTGCTTGTATCTTACGGGGGATATCAATATGTAATTGATGAAGATTGGATCTCAGAACAATTCCCTTCAACAGAAAATGAAATAAAACATGAAGAAATCGACATGATGGAGTTAGTACTCGAATTAGTCGAGAAAGACCTACACAGATGTAAATTTCAAATCACACAATCCAAGAACGGATTCATAGCAAATGCAACAGTGAAGATGAAGGATACCAAAATTTCATGTACAATTAATTTCAGGAGATTTCCTTCAAACGATGAAATAGAGAATGTAACTTTATTGTTGATGAATTATTTCAATAAAGATGATGCGGAAGTGTTTCGATTCAAAATAAAAGCAAGTGGCAAACACATTGAAACGTTAAAAATAACGTCAACATCTCCCTTGCTCGAGAAGCAAAAAAAGCATCACATAAAAAGAAGTAAACACATAAATGAAAATGAACTTAATGAGGAAAACTATGATGTACGTCTTATTCGAAGTGATGGAGATGCACTGACTTACGAGATATATCATCAATCCACACTGCATCATCCGATTGGAATAGCAAGCATAGATATCGGAGAGAAAGAAATTACCGGACATATTGATTTTCAAGATCCTAGAACATCAGATGAACGAGAGCTCATTGCAACATTATTGCTTGAAGAATTAGATAAAGAAAGAGATTATGATAAAATTAACCTTTCTATGTTTGTTAAAAATGAGTGTATTGATGAAATAGAGTTTGAAACGGAAGAAGTGAATCATTAATTGGCTAAGTCTATCATCAAGAAATTCAAAGTAGCGACCCATTGAGGATGTCTCGATGGGTTTAATATTCGTTGGGCATCATTTCACACAGAATACTATCACTTTAATCGAATATCGTGCTATTCTATCTATACATAAGGTTTATTTTGTATCGTTTATCGTTTACTCCCAGGGGGATTGTCATATACGAAGAAAGGATTAGATGAATTCGATGAAGATGACGCAAAGAGAGCTTTATCATTTAATATTTTTGTCAGAGGTTGTCCTTTCTGGTAATAAAATTCATTTAATGGAAGATACGATGCGTTGTTTACTTTACATGATAAAATCAATTGAAGAAATCGAGTTGTCTGATGCTGTGTCCAATCGTATTATTGAATTAACACAAACGATTGAAACGGTGTTAAAAGAAGAGAACACACGGATTAAAGAAATTAATAGTTTGCTAGATAGCCCATTCAAAGATTATCGTTAAATGAATCATGGGTTGTGAGCGTTTTTTGCTCATGATATAATAAAAAGAGTTTTTGGCTGAAAACGAGGTGTAAGGCATGTCATTTCATATCCCTAAGCAACTACAAATCTTAGGTCAAGATATTGAAGATCATCAATTGAAATATCATCATAAAGATGTACTGGTTTCTAAGGAGTTTACTTTTGATAGTGCACATCATTTGCATAACTATCAAGGGAAGTGCACAAATCTGCACGGACACACGTATAAACTACAAGTCATTATGCGAGGTAAAGTCGATCATCGTGGCATAACCATAGATTTTAATGATATTAAAAGGATCACGAAAGAACGTGTAATTGATCGTCTCGACCATCAATACTTAAATGAAGTATTGCCTTTGATGAACACATCTGCTGAAAATATGGTGGTATGGATCTACGAAGAGATTCATAGCGCACTTTTGGATGATAAGCTTTACCCTATGATTAGAATTGAAGAAATTCGATTGTGGGAAACACCTACTAGTTATGCCGCTGTAACTTATGAAATGATGGAGGCAGAAGTGTAGTGTCAGATCTCATGGATATTCGATTGCCTATGGTAGAAATATTTGAAACGATAGAAGGTGAAGGCACCAGAGCAGGGTTCCCAACTATTTTTGTTCGCGTATTTGGATGCAATCTGCGCTGTTCTTGGTGTGATACAACATACAGTTATGCGCCATCTCAAGCTGAAAGTGTATTAACGATTTCTGAGATTATTCACGAGGTCAATCGTTATCGTGCTAACTACATTTGTTTGACGGGTGGTGAGCCTCTGCTTTATGGAGATAAATCAATAGCGCTCATAGAAGCATTAGCTGATCTTCAGAGAATCGCTGATCTGCACATAGAGACGAATGGAGCTATTGATCTACAACCGTTCATTGACGGCATTTCGTCACCTAAAGTGAGATATATTATGGATGTGAAATTGCCTGGATCAAAAGAAATGGACAAGATGTGTTTGACGAATATGGAGTTACTACGCGTGCAAGACGAAGTCAAATTCGTTATTGGCAGCGAACAAGATTTTTGGACAGCTATGGAGATCTTGAAGACATACCCTACGGTAGCATTACCATTATTTTCTCCTGTATGGGAGACAATGCCTCCTCACCGGCTGGTTGAACTTATGTTACAAAATGGAACTTCTCATATAAAGCTTAATATGCAACTTCATAAAATCATTTGGGATCCCGCTCAAAGGGGTGTCTAAATTAGAGTTTGATGTGTATGCATAAACAAAGAATTCACAAGCGATTGGATTGAGAAAGCGAGGCAATACATTCATGAACACACAACAGCGAAAAGCAATCATTATTCTTAGTGGAGGATTGGATAGCACGACGTGTATGGGCATTGCTCGTGATCAAGGCTACGAATTGTACCCGATTACTTTTGATTATGGACAAAGACATTCCATGGAGATTGAACATGCTAAGAAAGTTGCTGCCCACTATCAGGTAAGCTCGAGGCACTCTTTGATTCAACTTGGTTTTTTGAAGCAATTAGGTAGCAGTGCACTGACAGACCACTCCATTCCAATTCCGCATGCTTCAGAAGAAAATACAGCGGGGTACCTGCATCAAGACGCTATTCCCGTTACATATGTTCCTGGACGGAATTTATTATTTTTATCTATTGCTGCTTCTTATGCAGAAGTACTGGGTGCAGAAGCGATTTTTATAGGTGTAAATGCGCTGGATTATAGCGGTTATCCAGATTGTCGACCGGAATTTATACAGAAAGTTGAAGAAGTGATTTGCTTAGCTACCAAAGTTGGTGTAGAAGGAAATCAGATTCACATCAAAACCCCATTAATCTCATGGACAAAAGCTGAAATTATTCAAGAAGGTATGCGTCTTCGTGTGCCGTATGAACTAACGACTTCGTGTTACACAGGAAATACGCAAGCATGTGGGAGTTGTGATAGTTGCCGACTTCGTTTAAAAGGATTTGCTGATGCATGTCTCAAAGATCCTATCGCCTATATGTAATGAGCTAGATGGATAATAGATTCATGTGATCTCTTTTCTTATCTTACGCGAGCAGTTACAATAAAGGTATACAGGGACCAACTCCCAACATGAGAGGGGCATAAGAATGTGAAAATTCTTCAAGCCTTATTCTTCCCACCAGAACAACCAGGTGGCGTATCATCCATGGTACCTTATATTGTAGATCGTTTTAATAAAAAAGGCTGGGAAATGGAGATGTTTTCACTACCTAAGCGAATTCGCAATAAAGGCCGAGAAGGAATTGTTTTTGACAGCTTCGATTGGAAGTCTTATGCGAACATTCCAAAGGTTAATAAATATATGCAAACATTCCAAGATTATGTTTGGTGGACTTCATTAAGAATGAACCGATCGTTTGATGTGATTCATGCGCATCATCCGATTGCTGCACTTGCTATGAAGCACATATACCCTCATACACCTCTGATTACGACGATTCATTCAAGCTACGAATTAGAATTGATTTTAAATGGAGAGATCGAAGCCAATGGGCCCGAACATCAATTTCTCAATCTACTTTATCGAGAAGTAGAATTGAAATCGGATTTGTTGATTACAGCGTCGTATTCTTTTCGGAATTATCTTGCAAAACATATTCACAATCAAGAGCGAGTAGTTGTGATCCCTAATGGATTTGATGAGAAAAGATTTCGGCCGATTGCTCATGACAATATTATTCCTCAATTCATAACGGTTTGTCGACTTGTGCCTGCAAAAGGGTTAGATGTTTTGATTTTGGCTTGTTCTGAATTGAAAAAGAAAGGGTATTCCTTCATGCTCCACATTATTGGAGATGGACCTATTCGAAAGCAACTCGAGCAAATGGTCACAGAACATGGCATCTATGAAGAAACGATATTTTATGGCTATATGCTTCATCCTGAAGAATTCATGCCTTTTTTTGATATATTTGTATTGCCTTCTCGAGCTGAAGCATTTGGTTCTGTATTTGCTGAAGCAGCGCTGTGTGGACTTACATTGGTCGGGACACAAATTGGTGGTATTCCTGAACAAATTGAGAATGGTGTGAATGGTTTACTTGTATCTGTGGATCAACCACTTGAATTGTGCGAAGCTTTAGAAAAACTTATTCAAGATCCTGATTTTCGCTATCACTTAGCGCGTTCTTCGAGAGAGAAAGCGAAGAAAAACTACTCGATGAATCGAGTAATTCAAGAATTGAGAACACATTATGAGTCTTTCCAGATTCAGACGAAAGGAAGCTAACGATTGAAACGTTGCTCATTTGTACATGCTGCAGATCTTCATCTCGATAGCCCTTTCAAAGGATTAACTAGCATGCCAGAATTCATGAAGGAAAGAGTAAGGGAATCCACATTTGAAGCACTTAAGCGGATGGTGGCTATCGCGATACGTGAACAAGTCGACTTCGTTATTTTGAGCGGTGATGTGTTTGATCTTGCAGATCGTTCTTTGCGTGCACAAATCCGCTTACAAAAAGCATTAGATGGGCTAGATAAATCTCAGATTCATACCTATATTGTTCACGGGAACCATGATCCAGCGAATGGTCGAAGAGCGAATTTGAGATGGCCAGATCGTGTTCATTTTTTCAATTCCTCTGAAGTAGAGACGGTATGTGTAGATACACCAGATCGAGGTGTAATTGCTCAAGTCCACGGTATTTCTTATCCGACAGCTGCAGTAAGAGATAATCTCTCTTTGAAGTTTCAAAAGGGAAATCTCCCTGTATTTCAAATTGGTGTGTTACATGCAAATGTCGACGGAGATGCTCTACATGAGCACTACGCACCATGCACCAAACAAGATTTAATCCAACGAGGTATGGACTATTGGGCACTAGGTCACGTCCACACACGTAAAATCATTCATGAACAGCCATACATCATCTATCCAGGAAATATTCAAGGGAGAAATATTCGCGAACTCGGTGCTAAAGGGTGTTTTGTTGTCAACGCCGATGAAGCAGGACATTGTGAATTCGTATTTCATGAATTGGATTCAGTCCGATTTGTCGATGAACGCATTCAAGTTGAGAATCTTGAGAGCGAGCAAGCGTTGAGAGATCTGATCATGCAACACATCGAGAGGATTCGTGTTGAAGTAGAGCACAAAGATGTGATTTTGCGGTTACACCTAGAAGGAAGAGGCCCTGTTCATCAATGGTTAAAGAAAGGTAAAGTTATCGAAGAATTACTTGCTCATATTCGCGAAGAAGAATTATCACGACTCAGTAGTCCAACTCTTCTCATGGAAAGTCTATCATTAAGTGGAAAGCGCTTTGGGGATTGGTCGATAGCAGATGAACTTACCCATGGAGATACGGAAGTTGGTTCGAATCTAGTGACGCACGTTATCTGGCTAGAAGCGATTGAAGATCAGACAGCTAACGAAATTGACTATGAAGCACGGTCTCATGATCCGACTTTCCTAGGAGACATCATCCGTTTCACACAAGAATTACAGAAAGATGAAGATGCATTAGCGCATTTTGCCCATGAAGCGCTGACAGTATTGAAAGATATACCCCAGTCGATTATGGAAAAGACTCTTACTCCAGAGCGTTTGAAAAAATACGTACACGACGCTCGAGAACTTACTGCTGACCTGTTCATTGAAGGAGGGAATGGTGGATGAGAATTAGGTCTATTCATATCGCAGGTTTCGGTGTTTTGCGCGACCAGACGATTCAATTGACGAGTCCACTGAGCTTGATATATGGAGCGAATGAAACTGGAAAAACTACGCTTATGGGGTTTATCCGCGCTATTTTATTTGGATTTCCGAACCGCAGTAACTTCGCGGAACGCTACGAACCTTTGACAGGAGGTGTGCATGGGGGCTCGCTGACGTTGCTTGATGATCACGAAAATCCGATTCTGATTGAACGTTATGTGAACTCTTCAGCATCTCGAAGATCCTCAGTTGGAATCGTCAAAGTCACATTTGCAGATGGTACAGTAGGTGGAGAAGAACGATTACAGGTCTTGTTAGGTGGTTTATCTGCTGAACTGTTTCGAAATTTATTTGCTTTTGGTTTAAGTGAACTCCAAGAACTCCGTACTTTGCAATCGAGTGAAATCAGCGGGTATCTCTATAGCGCAGGACTCGGATTGAGTGGGGCAGCAATCATGGAAGCGGAAAAGAAACTGAATAACGTAATCGAAAGCTTATATAAGCCGCGCGGACACAATCAAGACATCAATCGCATGCTCAAAGAGATGGGTGAGTTAGAGCGTGCTTTACGTCGTAGTAAAGAGCAGTCATCTGAATATGAACAATTACAGGAAGTAAAGCGTGATTCGGAACTCAAGCTCAGAGAGCTACAAACACAAAAACGATCCAATCGAGAGGAATCGAATCAGCTCGAACAAGCATTCAAAGCAAGGCCTTCGTGGATCCGATGGAAGCATATCGAAAATGAATTAACGCTTTGGCCCGAACCGTCACGTTTACCTGAAACCGCAATGGCTCGTCTTGATGCATTTGAAGAAGATCTCGAACGTAATTTTGTAGAACTTCGCAAACTTCAACTGAAGTGTGATGAGCTAGTAGGGAAACATGATCAGATATCGATCGATGAGCAGACTCTTCATAACCAAAGTGAACTAGATCATTTGTATGAACAAATTTCTGTATATGAGGAACATCGTCGTAGCATGATTGAACTCGACGTTGAAATAGAACAAATGAAGCTTCAATGCGATCAA
Organism: Paenibacillus alvei; assembly: GCA_945881905.1. Classification (GTDB taxonomy): domain Bacteria; phylum Bacillota; class Bacilli; order Paenibacillales; family NBRC-103111; genus CAMCVV01. Next base: position 84,577 of record CAMCVV010000002.1, on the reverse strand, counting down.
TGGTTGGATCAATTGGGCTTATTTTCACAACTAGAACAAGTCATAGGGTTTCCGATCAACCTATCCTTACGCGCGCACATTCGATTATATCGAGATCAGTTTCATGAAGCCCAACAACATATCTTCAGTCGAAATCTGGAGCTCGAACGTCTAGAGAAACAAAAGCAAGAGCACGATGAACGGTTACAAGAATTACAGCAGAAGGAACAGGCAAGTCAACACCAATTCGATCACCTCTATACGGTGTTCGGTATGAAGCTCAAAGAAGCACATGTGGAGCTTGCCCGATATACGCAAAAAATAACACGGGGATATGAACAATGGAAGTTAGTGAAACTTGAACAGGATCATCTGCAACAACGAGTTGAAGAGATGCAAAGAAATGCAGAGTGGGTAGCGTTAACGCGAGCTTCTGAGCCTAAAGCTGCTCCGATTCGATCCATTCGTTTTGTCGTTATGCTGTTCATCGTGTTTGTACTTTCTTCGTCTTGGTTGATATTGCAAAAAGAAGGAGTTATCGCAACGGTATTGTTGGCGATCGGAATCGGACTATGTATCATCTATTGGGCGATCACTCAAAAAACCGTGGTTGCGAGCAAAGCGAAGACGATTCAATCTCATCATCGTTTGGATGGCCAAGAGGAATCATCAGCTTTCATATCGGATCAGCACTTACATGTTGCTCTTCGCAATCTGCATACGACGCAAAATCGTAAAAGTGAAATAGAGCAAGAGCTTAAAGAGTTGATCCAAGATTTCTTGAGTGATTCTCAAAGTGATTTAAGTCATACAGTAAGCAAAGTGATGTCTTGGTCAGATATTCAGTACTGGCTAGAAAGCTCTCTAGATGATGCACTAGAAAATGTAGAACATTGGCTTGCCAAAAGAGAAGGACTTCAGCACCAACACCATAAAGTGAAAGACTACGAACAGGCAGTGCATCAATGTAACAAACAAGTACAAGAGATTCATATTTCAATCCAAACAAGTCAAGAACAAAAACTCTTACTTGAAACTTCATGGAAGCATGATATGATTCAACTAGGACTTCACGAGCAGATATCACCGGATACTGCGCTAGAAAGTATTCAGCTCATTGAGCAAATGCAACAAGTGTTACGTCAACTAGAGCGTCAAATTCATAAAAAAGAGTCGGTTGAACGGTATATCATTACATTTGAACAGCGCGTGTCACAACTCTTGCAATCCCCAAACCTTTCAGATCTAAGTTATGCCTTAAAAGTCTGGAAAGTTCAATCACAAACTTCGCTTACACAAATTGAATTAAAGGATCAATTAGGACAACACATCACAGAGATAAAACAAGAATTAACTCAACTGCAAGAACAACAAGAGCGAACTCGTCTCCGGATCAGTCAACTCCTCAGCGAATCAGAAGTTCTTGATGGAGAACAATTACGTAGTAAGCACCAGCAATTGGAAGAAAGAAAACATCGAGTCGAAGAGATGAAGCGACTTCGTGAAGCCATAGAGCTGATGATCGGTTCTGAGCGATGGAATCATACGCAGCTGTGGGTCACAAGTTTAGGTGAAGATGAATGGCGACAAAAGATTCAGGAGCTCTCACAGCAAGCCGATGCATGTGAATTGCAAGAAAACCAGCTTCGAGAGCAATGGGGCAGATTAACCAGGGATATCGATAACTTAGAGCAAGGTATAGACCATGCCAAACAACTTCAACAAGTTGAAGAATACAAAGCATTACTTCAAAGAAAGCTAGATGAGTTCATTACCCATGCATTTGCGAAATCATTTATTCAAAAAGCGAAAGAACAATACCAAAGGGAACGGCAACCTCGGGTATTACAGCGCGCCTCTGCTTATTTTCAACAAATGACTCAAGGCACGTATGTGCAAATCCAAGCGCTTATCGATGAGCAGAAATTAGTAGCTATCCATCGATTTGGCCAAGCCGTAGACACCTCGTTGTTAAGTCGAGGCACGAAAGAACAACTTTACTTGTGTATGCGATTCTCGATTGCAGAAGAATATCGAGGTAAAGCTGTGTTGCCACTAATTCTCGATGACACCTTGGTGAATTTTGATCAACCGCGTGTGGCTCAATGTTTGCAAGTAATCAAAGAAATGAGCCAGCACCATCAAATTTTATTTTTTACTTGCCATGCACATATGAAAGATCAGTTTCAACAAAACCTGTCAGATTATCAATTGATTGAGCTCTAATTATAGGCAACTGTTTTGTAGGGAAAAGGGTACAGTCATTCGTGATGACAGACAATTCCCTCGATCACTTATCTGATTTAGGAGGTGGACTGATATGTAAGGGTTTCGCTTCATTATTTTGGGCGATCGAACTTGTCATCTTGATGCGAATGTTTTTATTTGCTAAACCGGTACATCGCGATCATGAACAACCAACCGAGACTCACTACTCCGAAAATCGGATACAAAAGAGAAAGCAATTGCTTGAATCCGACATGACTAATCACAAAGGTAATCAATAAAGTAAATAGGAATACACGAGATAGAGAAATCTGCAACTTCGTATGAAGTTGTAAAGCCAAACCAAAAGTATTGCCGACTAAAGTCGTAAACATTTCACTAAATAAAATACAGGCATACCCATATTGTGAAACAGTCCCTAGTGTTTTCATTAAACTTGCCAGCGGCATTTGTTCAAACATAATGAGAGGCATTTTTGTAGATAGTACATAATGTGAGGCGTATAATAACAGACCGATGCCTACACCACCGAATATGCCACCAGAAAGTAATATCGATCGATCACGAATCGTTGCACCTAGCGGCACAATGACAGCTTGGGCCATAGCTAGATTAAAAGCAGTATATAAAAATGGTGCAGCGACAACCATCTTGATCGAATGAACCTGATGACTTACCATTTCATGATATGGAACAGGCGACTGCCACGTCATGATGACGAGGATCAAACAACATAGAAGCATCAAGGGCACAACGACTGTATTGATATTCATGATGGCTTGGATGCCTCGGACGAGAACGAAATACGCCAACAAGAGTGTAATGACTAAACCTGCAAAATAAGAGATATGTAGTTGCTCATGTAATAAGGTGCCACTGCCTGCGAGCATCACAGAAACAGAGCCTAGTAAAATAATTAAAGTACATAAACTGATGATTGAACCAACACGATGACCGAAGATTACGATATTCAGTTCGGCATAAGTGGTTACCTTAAGGTCATGCGCTAGCAACAAGAGCTTAGTGCCTAACCATATAAACAATAGACTAGATATTGCTATCGTGTATAAAGCGATAGAACCGTACTTCGTAAAAAACTGTAAGATCTCTTGTCCAGATGCAAAGCCAGCCCCCACAACTGTCCCTATAAAAGTAAACGCAACACGCGTAATCGAAATAACGGTTTTCACATTGATGCACTTCCCATAATTTGGTATAATACACTATATGTAATTACTCTTGCAGGAATGACAACATCAAGTAAGTTGCTTTTATCTCGAATCCAAGGTGATCGTGTTGAATGAAATCATAGTTGAATTTATCCATGAATATGGTTATTTCGCGTTATGTGTACTTTTTTTTCTTGGCATTATAGGTTTGCCCTTAGCCGAGGAAACGACGATGACCCTTGCAGGCTCTTTAACGGGTCCGCTCGGCCCTCTATCTTATGGTATGACGTATGTATCTGTGTATGCCGGCACAATGATAGGCATGATGGTGTCTTATGGATTAGGTCGCAAATTAGGTAGGCCTATCATCTTCCGCTTTGGGAAATGGATGAAACTAACACCTAAACGTATATTGATTGCTGAAGCATGGTTCAATCGATATGGAGTATGGGCTGTTTTTTTTGGTTATTTTGTCCCAGGTGTTCGTCAATTCAATTGTTATTTTGCTGGAATCAGTCATATTCCGTTTTACCGATACTTCATCGCTGCAAGCCTAGGAGCTCTCGTGTGGTGTACGACCTTCTTAACGTTAGGTCATTACATTGGTCGAAATTTCGAACAAATCTTATCGATCATCCACCACTATCTCATGTATATCATTGTGATAGTGATTATGGCTGTAGTTGCTTTAATATATGGTGTGTATCGATTCAAAACAAAAAAGACCTCGCGGTAGCGGTGGTCTTTTTTGTTTTGAATCGATTATTGAGTAGTAAATAACTTGATCGAAAGGATTACATTTTCGCTAGGGTCTACGTCTAATTTAAGAATCGTTGAATGTGTTTGATATTTCAAAATAAAATTAGTGTTTGTTGTGGGAGTACCTAAGATTGAAATCGCATCTTCTACTTTTTGACCGACCATTAATCCGTTTAAGCGGACATCAATCATTGCAGAATCGATCGTGATAAATGATACCGTATCGGAGACGTCTCCACCGATTGAAAAACCACTATACCTATAGATGGAATAAGGTTCCTCGAGATCATTGACATAAATCACTTCATTTGCTTGACCCCATAGTTTAAATAAGCTAGACAAGGGATCACCTAATTTCAATCCGATCAGAGAAGTTTGAGAAGCATTATAAGGTTCGGTGATTTCTGACTTCTTATCTTCAATTGAATTGATTTTTGATGAGATATCCGATGTATTCGATGGAGCTGCTTTCGTTTCCGCTGCAGAAACGGCACCGTCTAGTTTGCCTTTGTGATCTTTGAGGTCCCCATTAGGTAATGTTGAAGAATTAAATGTTGTGTGCATACGGTCTTTTTGGGGCGTGGTGACTTGTGAAAGCTTATCGTCCGTTCTAGATGAAGTCCAATTGCAACTTGTAAGCACGGGAACGATACATATAAGCAAAGCACAAATAGCGATTAATTTTATATTATTTTCCATTACTCTTCCTCTTTCGCTATAATCTCAAAAAGATATTCCGATATATCTTATCATAATACAAATTCGCAGTAACCACAAATAGGAATTATGGCATATCAATGTAAATAAAAGAAACAAAACGGATCTTTCAGCAATTACCTCTTGTAATCTATCGACTACATATGTTAATTTACTCATAATAGAGAGGCTTGGAGGCGATGACAACTGGATTCACTTAAACAAATCATACAAGAACATGGCGTTGTGACCTCTGATCAAGTACTTAATCTAGATGCCATATTGAATCATCAAGTCAATCCTCGCTTGATCATGGAGATGGGTAGTGAATTTGCTTATCGATTCAAGGATCACTCTATTGATAAAGTATTGACAATAGAATCTTCAGGTATTCCTATTGGTTTCTCAACAGCTTATGCATTAGGCGTTCCATTAGTTTTTGCGCGACGGAAAAAAACTTTAACGATGAATCAGCACACATATCATGAAAGAGTCCCTTCTTTTACAAAAGGGATTGTTACTGACATTATGGTATCGCATGATTTTCTCTGCGCAGGGGAGCGTGTTCTGTTGATCGATGACATCATTGCTAACGGTGATGCGGCCAAAGGATTAATACGAATTATCGAGAAAGCTCAAGCGCATGTTGTAGGTGTAGGTATCGTCATCGAAAAAACTTTTCAAGCAGGTGCCGATTCAATTAGAGACCAAGGGATTCGCTTTGAATCATTGGTGCGAATATCTTCATTAGCAGAAGGCAGAATTACTTTTACATAATTAAAGTGTTCGTACCCTTCTCCTCATATTTTCATGGAGAATACACCTTTTCGGACGACTAATTATGAATTATACTAAGAAGGTAGCGCGAAGGAGGATGAAATACATGGAACAAGATGCAAAGATGTCAATCGAGTACTTCGTAAGCAAGCTTTCTGAAGCCAAGATCCATTTTGAAAGAGCGCTAGATTGTAAGCATACAGCGTTTGATGATTTATATCCTTATATGGTGGAACATCCCCAATTTTTTTGGTATAAACGATATGTGGCTTGGTCCGAGCTCTTGACGATTGTGGAAATTTGTAACGAGCTTTCGATAGATTGGTCTTCGTATTTCACAGAACATCAAATTGAATTCATCACACAGCGGATCATGTCGAGCAAAGTGCTTGATTTTTGGTTCGAAACGAATGATTCCAAAGTCGTATAAACATGTATATTTCATATAGACCTGTGGTTCCCTCTAGAGGGCGCAGGTCTTATTTTAAATGGTGAGTTGAGATTAGAGATGAAATGAGGGATCTGCTTCATGAGTGGGATGGAAGATAAAATCATGATCACGGATGAACAATTAAATGAGTATCGTGAGCATGGAACGACTTTACGTGTTATTCGTGATGCCTTTCTTTCAAATGATGTGTTGGGCATCGTCGTGGCTTGGAATGAAGAGTCAGTGCTGATTCGTAAACCCAATCGGAAAGTAGTAACACTTGCTAGGCATTACCACTATCAACTTCCAGATCAAGCAAGGCCTTTGGAATAATAAGCATTCAACTCTTTATCGTATCATGAGGATGTAATTAATCCGCAAAGTAAGGTTTCTCGCCTTGGAATTCACGATTAATGGCTAAGAATGTGTACATCAATTCGAAAAAATCAGTTTCTTCAAGTTGAAGCTGTGCAGTTTCCCGGTTGTGGAGCTGTGCAGTTTTTTGATGTTGCTGTGGATGGATATGCATGAGAATTTGTTTGTTAGCAACATCTGCAAGAACGCTGAGATTATTGTTTTGGAGTAATGGTTTCCACATGAGCAGGATTCACCTCTTCGATTAGGTTATCATATATATATGCATCAATAACTTACAAAAGAAGAACAAAATAATACTGTCACCGCAGGCACAAAGCGTGCATAGAGTGAGCATACAGTGATGCAGAACATACTGAGGAAGGTGATCGCTTTGGCGGTTTGTCATGCTTGGACATATAAGCATATTACGCCAGTTGTTTTCAAATCTTTGCAATCATTAAGTAAACAACAAGGGTTTACGATCGGACACAACCCTCACGGGAAATTCACCATTCGATTCGCGGGTAGTTGCATCGATTTGGCATATGCGTGGGATTCTCGATTGGGTCAATTGATTGTGAAATGCGAATCAAAACCGATGCTGATGAGCTGCCATATGATAAAAGCGTATGCCGATCGCATCATATGCCAAAGCGGGGGTTCCGTAGTGTAAGCAGTTCGATATAATGAAGTCGCCTCGTTTAATCTCCTTCAGGTTTGGCAACAATATCGGGGAAGGGTTGGTGATCAAACGTGGCTCACCATGATGAGTATATCAAGTATATGACGCAGCAAGTGATCACATATATCGAGACTTCCCCGGATATTCGTAAACAAGCTAGAGCCATGAAGAAATCACAAAAAGAACTTTGGCTTGTTCAGTGGTTCGGGATGATTCCACTTTCACTTGTGATGACTGTACGAACGTTCCTTCGAAACCTAAAGATTCAAAAATAGAATCAATCCTTTAGCTAGCTCTTTTAGCTGTTAAAGATATTGGTTCTTTTTAGTTCGTGAATATGGTTTTTGTGCAAGTGAAACAGCCCAGCATTAATCACTGAAATGACGATTCTCGGTTGAATCTGCCAGGTGAGTTCATCCTGACGTTGGCGATGTAAAGCTTCTACTTTTTGGATCTGTTCAGGTATAGCTGATTGCAGGATACCACGATAATAATCGTTCACCTGAGAAAGTTCTTCTTGCAAGCGATGATGAGCTTCGGTTGCCCACATGGCTTCATATGCAATGATTTTGTCTCCTAGCTTAGCAGCAAGAGCTTGTGCTCCTTCTTCAATAGAGAGTGTAGGAAGTTGTAATCGCAAACCGCATGGAAGCTTTGGTGACAATGACTTGGCTTGTAATGTGGTGTAAAAATGCTCACATATCTCTTTCGTTTGGAGTTGGATGGCGAAGGAATGAAGCTCGCTTCGTTTGCGATCACTCATGAATTCAACTTTATAATTTATACCAAGCCAGGTATCGAGTTCGCATTGAAGTAAGGGTGTGTGATCTGTTGTTCGATTATTCTCAAACATCTGGACAAAACGTCCTTTTGCACGAACAATATCAAAGAGTTGCTGTAATTTCCGACTACCCCAAGTGACATCATCTTGAATTATTCGTGCATGGCCGATAGGAGAGGCTTCTTGGGTCGCGATGCCACTGTTTTTTGCATGATGAGAGTGCTCTTCTGAAGCACCTTGAGGATGAAAGATCAATGTACACGTAAGTGTTTCAGGTTCGATTCCATTTTGCTCAATAAATTTCCAATAATAAGGTCGAGATATAAGACATTTGTCTGCTTCAGGAGAAAGCTTGCACGTGAGGGAGTAAGCTGTGCTTGCTTCAATTCGACATTCGAATGCTTCTAAAAAGCGTAACAAAAATGCGTGAATTTGTTGATCATTCATTTTAACTCCTCGTTAGGTGTGACATCGTGATGTCCACCATCCTCATCTGATGATTTCATCGTTCACAAGTTCAGATTGAATTTGATGGATTTCATTGCCTAATTCCTCGATTTGAAAGCGGACATCATCATTGCTCTGGGCACTCATCATGATCGTGAATAAAGAAGATTCTAACGATTGTTGATGCTCAATACGTTCTAAGATGGTATCTAAGCGACCAATTACGCGTTCAAACATGTTGATTTTCTCATGAAGCAATGTTAGGATGTCTGCTTCTATCGTATGTTGTGTTGATAAATTATAGATCACGACATCATGTGTTTGTCCGAGTCGATGAATTCGTCCAATGCGTTGTTCGATACGCATGGGATTCCACGGCAAATCAAAATTAATTAAGTGATGACAAAATTGTAAATTGATACCTTCACCTGCTGCTTCAGTAGCAACAAGAACTTGTGCACGATTTCGAAATAAGTCCATCATCCAATCTTTTTTCCCGCGATTCATCCCGCCGCGATAAGGGACTGCGGAAATATTTTTTTGTTTCAAATAATGCATAAGATATTCCTGAGAAGCACGATATTCAGTGAAAATAATTACTTTTTCTTGGATGCTTTCGATCAGCTCGATGACTTTCTCTGCTTTCGTATTCGCGGTAATGCTACGGATACGTTCGACGAGTTCCCAGATTTTTGGGCGCAATGGAGAGTCTTCCGCTGTTTTTTTGAATAAATTCACAAGTGTAAGAAATACAGCATCGCGTGAGCTACACACTTCGCGCTGAAGCGTGATTAAAGCTAATACACTCTTTACGTCTTTCTCGCTTTGGTGATAGCGATCACGAATAAATGATGTGACACCATCATAGAGCGCTTGTTCATCGGCAGATAGTGTGAGCGGAATATTTTTCACTATGCGTTTTTTGAAGTCTAGCGTTCCATCGCTGCGTTTGTTTCGAATCATGATTTTTGCGATTTCTTGGTGCAACATGTGTTCGTTCTTGGGATTTCGTTTTCCTTGTACAAAGTTGGCGTTGAATTGGCTTTGTTCGCCCAGTTGACCGGGTTTGAGAATATTGATTAAGTGATACAGCTCTTTCATGTCATTTTGCATAGGTGTTGCAGTTAGAAGTAAGCAGTATTTTTTGCGGATTTCATTGATCATTTGATAATTCGCAGTACGTTTATTTTTTAGTTTGTGGGCTTCGTCTACGATCAACAAATCAATTTCCATATCTAGTAGGATCGAGCGATGAGGCTCTTTCTTTGCAGTATCCATCGATGCTACAATAATCTTACACGAATTCCACATATAAGTTTTCTTTTGTGCAACGGCTGGAATATCGAATTTTTGATTAAGTTCTCGTACCCACTGAAGTACTAAGGAAGCCGGAACTAAGATTAACGTTCGTTTGACAAGACCTCTGACGAGATATTCTTTTAATATCAAGCCGGCTTCAATCGTTTTCCCTAGACCTACCTCGTCAGCGAGAATCGCTCGACCTTGCATCGTATGAATGACTTTTTGTGCGGTTTCGAGTTGGTGTTGTAGAGGTGTTAATTTAGGCAGGTGTCGCAAACAAATTAATTCCTCGAAGCTTCGAATCACACTGTGCTCTTCTGCTTCATACGCAAGCTGGAATAAAGTCCAATGATCCCAAGGTCCACCTTGATCAACACGCTTGTTGAAATCATTCATCCACTGGTGTTCTAGATGAATTTGGAGAAAATCATGTGTTGGATGATTGCGCATAGTTTTTTCGGTGAATTGCATATCGGGATGCTCCCTTCGATGAAGCTTGACACTGTCTCACTAATGATATTTAGCTTAGTATGCACGATTTGCAAAGGTTTCATGATTTGTTCTGTAATTACTTCTGTATTCATGGAAAAGGAGATGGAATATGTCGAGCACTTGGCGATTTATGCATACAGGGAAACGTACCCCTGCGGAAAATATGGCTATAGATGAAGCTGTTTTACTTGCAATCAGTGAACATAAAGCTCTTCCTACTCTGCGTTTTTATGGGTGGCAACCCGCGACATTATCAATTGGTTATTTCCAAAAAGCACAAGACATTAATCTAGAAGCGATAAAAGCTGAAAATATTGGTTTTGTTCGTCGACTTACCGGTGGACGAGCTGTGTTACATGACCAAGAGTTGACGTATAGTATTATTGTGCCTGAAGATTATCCAGGGATTCCGCGTCAAGTCAATGATGCTTATCGTGTACTTAGTCAAGGTTTAATGCAAGGGTATCGCGCATTAGGCCTAGATGCTAACATGGTGATCTATCGCAATGAAGAGGAAGAGAGTAAGTCACTTGTTGCTTCTCAAGCTTCAACAGCTTGTTTCGATTCTCCTTCCTGGTATGAACTCGTGGTAGATGGTCGAAAAGTAGCAGGTAGTGCACAAGTTCGTAAGCATGGCGTGTTATTGCAGCATGGTTCTCTATTACTCGATCACGATACCGACCAATTATTTCGATTGTTGCACTTTCGTGATGAACACACAGCGATAGAAATGAAACAACGCTTCACAGAAAAATGCGTAACGATCCATCAACTGCTTCAACAGCGTAATGCAGATCGGATCGTTTTACATGAAATCGAAGATATTTTCAAAAGAGAAATCGCTAATTCTTTAGGCATTCAATGGAGTGAGGAATACTTAAGTGCGGAAGAACAATCAACAGTGGAGAGGTTAATCGCTCACAAGTATGGTCATGAATCATGGAATTTGAGAAGGTAGAATGTTTGTTTCAATGAGTTCGATTCTCAACTACGAAAAACCGCAAAAGAATGAGATTAATGAAGGAAGATATAGATAATTTAATTATAAACAGCGTAAATCGTCTTAAATCACTATCTTAATACTCGATTCACCATATATAGTATAGTATAATGAATCTATCACACAATATATTGTGCTTATATGATTCGGCAAGTAAGTAGGAAGCACTGTATGTATGGATATAAAGAGTTCATTTGGAGGTAGATCACAGTGGCCAAATTGCAACAAAAGAAAGCATTAGAAGGTTTAAGTGAGAAGATTTTTTTGGATCGTTATGCACTAAAAAATGCGGATACAAGTAAAGCCAAAGTGGGAGATACCGTATTGGTATTAACCAAAGATGATCCGAAATTCCCAGCAAAAGAAGTCGGTGAAATCATAAGTCGTGAAGGTAACAAAGTCGTCGTGAAAACTCGAAGTGGGGAATCTGTGGAGTCGTCCGTGGAGAAACTAACTCTAAATATCGAGAAATCACCTGAAGAGATGTGGAACCGTCTTGCAAAAGCGATGGCTTCAGTCGAAGCTACACCTGAAAAACAACGTGAATGGACAGAAAAATTCAGATACATACTTGATGATTGGAAGTTAGTTCCTGGTGGGCGAATTGCTGCTGGTGCAGATGCAAGCGATGAATTGACGCTTTTTAATTGCTATGTGATTCCATCCCCGCATGATAGCCGTGGCGGTATTATGTCAACACTTAGTGAAATGACAGAAATCATGTCTCGAGGAGGTGGCGTAGGAATTAACTTATCTTCGCTTCGTCCACGTCGATCTGTTGTGAAAGGCGTAAATGGATCGTCGAGCGGTGCAGTATCTTGGGGTGGATTGTTCAGTTACACAACTGGACTAATCGAACAAGGCGGAAGTAGACGCGGAGCACTCATGCTGATGATTAACGATTGGCATCCGGATTTACTTAATTTCATTACAGTTAAATCCACGATGGGACAAATTACGAATGCAAACTTATCGGTTTGCGTTAGCAATGGCTTTATGAAAGCAGTCAAAGAAGATCTGGAATGGGATCTTGTTTTTCCAGATACAACCGATGCGGACTATAATTCCAAGTGGAATGGCGATCTCGAAGACTGGAAGAAGCTCGGTAAAGAAGTAAAGCCTTATGCCAAAGTAAAAGCAAGAGAAGTATGGCATACGATTATCGAATCAGCTTGGAAGTCTGCTGAACCGGGTATCGTATTTATGGAATATTACAATCAAATGTCGAACAGTTGGTACTTTAACCCGATCATTTGCACTAATCCGTGTGGAGAACAAGGGTTACCTGCATGGGGCGTATGTAATTTATCAGCAGTCAATTTATCTAAATTCTATGATTTAGATAACCATGATGTAGATTGGAAAGAATTATCGAAAGTTACCCGTTATTCAACGCGTTTCTTAGACAATGTCATCGACAAAACGCCTTATCATTTCGAAGAAAACCGTACCAATCAACAAGGAGAGCGTCGCGTCGGGTTGGGTACGATGGGTCTTGCAGAACTGATGATTAAGCTTCGGATTCGTTATGGCAGTCCGGAATCCTTAGTATTTTTGGACAAGCTTTATGGTTTCATGGCGAGAGAAGCGTATCTCGAATCAACTGAAATCGCGGGTGAGAAAGGCTCCTTCAAATACTTCCAAGCAGAGCCGTTCTTACAAAGTGGTTTCATGAAAAAAATGACAAGTGTATATCCCGAAGTAGGTGCTGCAATTCAGAAGAAAGGTATGCGTAATGTAACAGTCATTACACAAGCACCGACGGGTAGCACAGGTACAATGGTAGGCACATCTACAGGAATTGAACCGTATTTTGCATTTGAATATTACCGTCAAAGTCGTCTGGGTTACGATAAGCAATATGTTCCTATTGCTCAAGATTACAAAGATACCCACCCGAATGAGGAATTGCCTGATTATTTCGTCACATCGATGTCGATGAGTGCAGAAGATCATGTTCGTGTCCAAGCAGCCATACAGACATGGGTCGATAGCTCAATATCTAAAACAGCGAATGCACCCAATGACTTCACCGTTGAGCAAACGAAGAATTTATATGAACTTGCATTTGATCTAGGATGCAAAGGTGTAACCATCTATCGAGATGGCAGTCGCGATGTGCAAGTCCTGAGTACTACAGATAGTAAAGCAGAGGAAAAGAAAGACGCCACAGAAGATCAAGTGGAGACACCGTCAAATGATAAATTGGCCAGCTTATCGCAGCAAATCAGTCAGGATCTCGAAGCCAAAGCGGATCAAGTTATTGACCGCCAATACAAGCGCCGTCCGCAAATCTTGCGAGGAGCGACATACAAAATGAATACACCGTTCGGAATGGCGTACATCACCATTAATGATATGAACGGTTCACCTAGTGAGATCTTCCTTAACGTAGGAAAAGCAGGTTCCGATGTATTCGCTATGGCAGAAGCGCTAGGTCGTGTCTGTTCGTTATTTCTACGCTATGGGGACCATGGAGACAAAGTGCAATTATTGGTTAAGCATCTGAAGGGTATCGGAGGTTCAGGTGCAATAGGCTTTGGGACCAATCGCGTAGAATCCATTGCTGACGCAGTCGCAAAAGCCATCGAGCAGCACACGGACTTAATGAATGATCGAGATGATGTTGAAGATTATATCTCAGCAACAAGCGAAGTCTTAGATTCACCTACAGTACAAACAGATCGTGTGCAAGTAAGTCACACACATAAAAGTCATCCGCATCTAGCTGGTGTTACGAGCACAGACCTCTGTACATCTTGTGGTTCAGCTTCTCTCGTAAGCGGAGAAGGTTGCAAAACATGTATGAATTGTGGGTATAGTCGTTGTAGTTAAGTTACATATAGGGTATATCGTCTGATTGCGCTTTCAGTGTCCAGGTGAATAACGAGCTTGTGATATCATATACGACATGCAAAACACCTCTGGGCTTACTGAGAGGTGTTTTGCTTCACGAAGTTGATGTGCGATGTGTCTTCGACCGACATGAGATGACATGACATGTACACGTTCATGCTGAACGATCCCATGATTTACACCTGTTTGCGCTGGTAATCGCGAGGTGTCTCTCCGGTTAGCGTCTTGAATACACGGTAAAAGTGAGGGAGACTCGAGAATCCACATCGCTCTGCAAGTGTAGCAATGGTTTCTTCTGTGTCGCGAAGTAATTCTTTCATGCGAGCGATTCGCTTCGCATGAATATAGAGCGTTACGTTCATGCCAGTGAGCTGTTTGAACACGCGGGAAAAGTGTGCTGGCGATACCGCTGCTCGTTCTGCTAATTCGGCTAAACCAAGTTGCGCCTCGGGATATGCATCGATACAACGAAGCGCTTCACGCATCCAGTGAGGACCGATGAGCTTGTCTGTGTTCGTGTGCTGATAGAGAGGTGAGGCGTAGCGGTTGTAGCGATTCACTTGCAAAAGAAGAAGACATACGTGTAAGCGCACAGCTTCACGGAAACCGAACTCGCGCCTACACATTTCTTCGTGAATTTGTTTGAGTGAAGTTTGGATTGCGTCTTTCTCGCTATCACTGAGTAGCAGTTTATAATTTTTGTTTTTTTTGGCGAGTTCAAAGCATTGAAGAGTCGCATAGGATTCACACAAAGCTTCCGAATGGACAAAGGTCGGTGAAAAAAACAAAGCAGTCGAAATGATGGGTTCGTCTACATCTGGAAATGAGCGATGAATCGTATTACCTGGAATAATGAACACATCACCTGGATTTTTTTCGTAAAGCGATTTATCGATAAAAAAGGTCCCTTTTCCTTGATATACATACACCAATTCATATCGGTCATGGAGATGGTCAGGGAGTTCAATCTGTGGTGTTTTGATGGCTTGATATACCAAATCGAAAGGGAATTGGGGATCTCCGAAAAACGGTTTGCGAATCGGATTCATGGAGATGTCTCCTTAGCGTGAAATTTCTTTAATAATATCAAAATAAAGTATAAAAAAGCAATTCCGGGTTATTTTATTATGTGATTTACTAAGTTAAAATGAAGTATACCTAACATTTAAATGAGGTAAAAGCATAATGAGCAGAATTCATGAAGCCTATTTACAAACCATAGACACAATCATCGGACATGTCGCTATCCTTGGATTCGATCAGGAAGTGACGGATTCAAGTTAGATTAAACGATAACGCTATGAATATGCATACAGCGAATTGTAGAACTGAGAGAAAGGAGTGGGTTCATCTTGGATTCGTTAAATCGCACACAAATAAGTGATGTTGAGAAACTGCAGTGGGAAGCAACGATGCATGCACCGGTAACGGTTCTGCAAATCGGAGAAGGAAACTTTCTGCGTGGCTTCTTTGATTGGATGATTCATGTTTGTCGCATTCAAGGGTTATTTCAAGGGAGTATCGCTTTGGTACAACCACGACCAACAGGTAAAGCGAAGATCCAATTATTGGCTGATCAAGACGGTTTGTACACGCTAGTCACTCGCGGTCTCGAGCAGGAAAGTCGCGTAGAGCGCAGGGAAGTCATAGCGGTATTCTCTCAAGTGTTTGATCCATACACACAATGGAAGCGCTTGATCGATATCGCTGTTAGTCCCGAACTTCGCTTTATGGTTTCGAATACGACAGAAGCAGGCATGGTATATCGACCAGAGCAATATACAGACGAACCTATTCAATCCTTTCCAGGAAAGATGTGCTATTTACTGTATGCGAGGTACCAAGCACATCGAGGAGCGTCAGACAAAGGCTTGATCTGTCTTCCCTGTGAATTAGTAGAACGAAATGGCGATATGTTGAGAGACACGATCTTGCGGTATGCACAAGATTGGGAGTTACCTGTAGCCTTTCAACATTGGGTTATAACCCACAATCGGTTTTTGAACTCCTTGGTTGATCGTATCGTGACGGGTTATCCTGAGGAAGAACAAGCAGAATCCTACTTCTCGGAGTGGGGATACCGTGATGAGATGCTTGATACAGCAGAACCTTATTATTTATGGGCAATTGAAGCCGAACCCGAACTAGATCACCTGCTTCCATTCCAGCAGGCAGGGCTTAACGTATATTGGACGGACGACTTAGCCCGATTTCAACAACGAAAGGTAAGGATATTAAACGGTGCTCACACCTGGATGGCCCTCTTGGGACTTCTGCATGGTATCGAACATGTTCGGGAACTACTTGTTCATCCTCAGTTAGGTAGACAAGTCAGGGAACTGGTTCTTCAAGAAATTGTTCCGACATTGCCCTACGCGAAAGCAGACATGCTTGAGTATGCCAGTGAGGTATTCGATCGCTATGCCAATCCATATCTCAATCATCGACTCCATGATATTGCGATGAATAGTGTCAGTAAATTCAAAGTTAGACTTCTGCCAACACTTAGCTGGTACGCAGAACGAGGAGAGCCATTCCCGGAGGGACTAATCAACGGATGTGTGGGATTCATTCGCTATTACCAAATAAGACTTGATCAAGACGGAACCTATATAGGCGTCACGTTGAACGGTGCAACGTATACTGTAAGAGACGATCTCCATGCCTTGGCGAAGTTTGCAGAGATCTGGGCAGTAGCTGACACGTATTCCTATTCACTTGAACATACGGTTCGCACAATCTTATCGGATCATAGTCTGTGGGGGGAAGATGTATCTGCATGGCCTGGTTTTACAGAAGCCATCGTTCAGAGATGGGCTCATTGGGAAGTGAGTAAGAACAATACATGAATGGATTCACTTACGGGCACAAGATCAAGTCAATTGTATGATGCACACCTGCAAGGATGAATAGAATGATGGATGGGAAATGCTGAATTAGGATGAATGGTGATGTATAACACACTTCACCATCTACAATAGGGGGGATTGTCGTGAAAGGAATCGTTTGTGAGCACATCAATCAATTGGTATATCGGGAGAATTTCCCTGAACCGGTCCAGGTTCCAGGTGAAGCGATCGTTCGTATTCGACGAATAGGCATCTGTGGCACTGACTTACATGCGTTCAAAGGAAACCAACCTTTCTTCACCTATCCACGGATTCTTGGTCATGAACTCGCAGGTGTGATCGAACGAGTAGGTGACAATGAAGCAGGGTTGCAAGTTGGAGATCAAGTCTGCATCATACCGTATATGCATTGTGGAACGTGTATCGCATGTAGAAACACGAAAACCAATTGCTGTACTTCGATGAAAGTACTTGGAGTTCATATCGACGGGGGCATGCGAGAGCGGATTTCTGTACCTGTGACGCACTTGATCCACACACCAGGTCTGACACTTGATCAAACTGCAGTTCTCGAACCACTAGCGATCGGAGCTCATGCTGTAAGACGAGCCCACGTAACTCCAAGTGAAACCGTACTTGTGATCGGTGCAGGTCCAATCGGTCTCGGTGTTATGGTATTCGCTAAATTCGCAGGCGCACGTGTCATCATCATGGATATTCAAGATGAGCGATTAGCTTTCTGTCAATCCTGGGCGAAGGCAGACCATATCATAAATGCCACAAACAACCCGAAAGAAACACTCCTCGAGCTAACCGGTGGTGAATGGCCAACCATCGTCTTTGACGCTACAGGTAATGCTACATCGATGATGGAGTCATTCGGTTATGTCGCTCACGGAGGCACGTTAGTCTTCGTAGGACTCACTAAAGGAGAAATAACGTTCCATAATCCAGAGTTTCACAAGCGGGAAATGACGTTAATGGGAAGTCGCAATGCGACGAAGGAAGATTTCAATCAAGTGCAGAGCATGATCAGCGCAAAAGAAATCGATGTGCAACGATACATCACGCATCGTTCAGACCTAGATCACATGCTAGTTGAGTTCGATAATTGGTTGAAACCAGAGTCAAAAGTGATCAAAGCGATGATTGAGATCTAATGCGGCTTATCATAAATATACAATATATTACAAATATTAAATTATTTTACAATATCTCCGAGCTTCGGTATAATGATAAGTGCATAACATCATCCGCAGAGAAGGAGTTTTAATTAAAATGAAAAAACGTGTGTTCTTTACAGCCCTATTATCTGTCGTTCTATTCATTGCTTGTACAGCATGTACAGCCGATAAATCAGAAATGGTGGAGTCAACAGAGTCAACAGAGTCAACAGAATCTACAAGTAAACCTGCATCTGAGCAACTTGATACCAACCCATCTGCACCAGATGAATATGCGCTTCTCAATTCTTCTTATGTGATCGAAGGTCAAGAAATTACCCTAGTGGATGGGAAAGCTGAATCCCCTGTAGCACCTGATTCTGCAACGATGGTTATAACTGAGCGTGGATATCCTAATACGGAGGATGTATTAATTGATGGTGATCACTATGCTACGCTCGTCTTGAGACAATTTACTGGAGGCACAGGAATTCCTTATTATTTATTTTCGATTAATAATGGTGTTGCGACAGAGGGTTATTTACTTGGAGATCGCATCAGAATCCAGAAAATAACGGTTGAAGATAAAAAGATCGTTGCTATTTACTTAGATCGTAAAGAAAATGAACCGATGACGACTGAGCCTTCGGTTGAAGTGAAAAAGACTTTTACAGTTAAAGATTCACAATTAATCGAACTGAAATAAATGATTTTCGATCTAATCCATACATGTTAATTACTTTCCCTACATGGTTCGTTTATAAACTATGTAGGGATTTTATGATTTTCAACTAATATCACCCGTCTTTAGGCGTATCACGATAATCAAAATCTTGTGAACGTTTCATCCATTATGCTTGAACTAAAAATGAGGTATGTGGATTTCCACTTCTCTACCGCTTGCTGAGGAACGCAGTATACCATCGATTACGGCTTGATTGCGCACGATTTGTTCCCCGGGGATAGGTGCAGGTGCATCTTCTCTTACTGCTCTAACGAAGTCAGCTACTTTTTCATAAAATAAGTTGATTTTATGTTCTTTTAGTGGAATATTGCTATCTGTGTGGTGTCCTTGGATATCATGAAACAGCTGGATGGACCCAACTTTTCCATCCCATGCACCACTCCACACTCCTGCTCCGGCGGGTTTGATTTTCAAACCACCTTCGGTACCTAGGAAAAGCGTGTCCCCCAAAGTATCCATATGCATCGCCCATGAAATCTTAAAATTCAACACAACATCGTTCTCAAAACGTACCATCGCTACACCGAAATCCTCCACATCAAACTTGGAAGATTCTGCATGGTAAAGCGGATTCGTACCGAAATAATTGGACGTAAATGCAGTAACTGTTAATGGTTTTGGATAAGAGAGTGCGTTCATCACTAAATCTAAAGAATAACACCCGATATCGGCCATCGCACCAGCGCCTGCAATTTCTTTTTGGATAAATGTCCCGCCAGGCATACCTCTTCTGCGACCACCGCCTGCTTGTACATAATATACTTTGCCGAGTTGATTCGACTGTACGATTTGTTTAATGATCGCCATATTCGGGTCATAACGCGGCTGAAATCCGATTGTCAGTATTTTACCTGACTTTTTACTAACTTGCACCATCTCCACAGCTTCTGCTAAAGTCACGGACATGGGTTTCTCGAGTAAGACGTGCGTTTTTGCAAGCAGTGCGTCAATACTTGTGCGATGATGTGCGACGTTAGGTGTACAAATGCTTACACCATCGAGGCCGAGCTTTAATAAATCTTGATGCTGTTGAAATGCTTTGGCATAAGGCAGTTCCATGATTTGTGTAAATTGTTCAGCTCGACCGGGAACGATATCGGCTACAGCTACGATGTCTACATCGGCGATTTCTTTATATGCTCTAGCATGAGCCTGAGCAATACCTCCACTTCCAATAATGCCGATTCGTATTTGACTTGACACATGGATCAGCTCCTTTAGATTAATCTTCACAGGGTATCTTATGATTTATACTGCTCTCGATATTGAGTTGGTGTCATCTCGTGATGTTTTTTGAATACATAATATAAATAATTACTATTCGTGAAACCGTTTTTGATCGCGATCTGTTCTACTGTCTGATTACTGCGAATTAATTGTTGGCATACATAGGATACCCTTAACGTTTCAAGATATTTGCTGAAGGAACACTCCGCATCAAGTGTGAGATAACCCATCTGATTCTCTGCATAGGCTTGGTAAGCAGTTAAGAACCATTTCATCGCACTGCAGTGGTCTTGCATCACTTGTAACGGGAACGTGTTAAGCCTAGAGATGCTTCTTGATAACTTTGAGTGGAGCGAATGAAGTTAAATGAAAGCGCAATACGTGAATCCAATAAGATCCCCAACGGAAATGGAGATCTAGTTTTTCCGAAGCATTCGGTTTTTCTTCCATCTGTGCATAAAGAAAATGTTTGCTATTTCTAGGCAATACGGCAGACATGTGCGACACCACATCTTTTCTTGTGTTAATGGTCAATTATGAAATCAGTATGATTATAACTCATCTAAGCGAATCGCGCGTTGATGCTTCGCAGATAAATTAGCGGCATCCATCAATTTGGATAAATCGAGAGCGAGAGCGATGTTTTCCTGTGCAATCGTGTTGTGTTGGATATGCGTTACCCATTGATCGAATGCAGAAGCTACACCATCAAGTTGATTGACGATCGTCCATTCTTTCTTTTGAGACTCTCCTTGAAGATTCGTGCGATAGACGATTTGATTGGCTGGTGTTCCATAGAACAAGCTACCTTCTGTCCCATGAACTTCGATGGAAAAAGGACTGTGAGAATTCACAAAACCTGCTTCTACAATACCTACAGCACCGTTCTTATATTGCAAGACAGCTACAGCGTTATCTTCTACTTCTTTATGGGTCACATATCCATATGTAGCTTGTACACTTTCGGGTAAACCCAAAAATAGTCGAGTCAAATACATCGGGTGACATCCAAGATCGATCAGTGCTCCTCCTGCACATTGTTCAAGACTATAAAAATGCTCAGGTAGCCAATTGGCCAGTGCACCATTGTGAGAAAGACGAACTCTAACCAAAGTTAATTGTCCAAGAAGCTTAGTTTCAAGCATTTGTTGAATGGCTAAGGTATATCCTGCGTTCAATCTTGGTAGGGATACCGTTAATTTCACTCCAGCTTTCTCTACTTCATGGATGATTTCTTGGCACTCAGCTAATGTGGGTGCAATGACTTTTTCTGTGAAAATATGCTTGCCTGCTTGAGCAGCAGCAACCATGACATCACGATGCATCGATGTGGGTGTGTTTACAATGACACCATCAATGTGAGGCTGCTGAAGTAGTTCAGATAGTGACTCATAGAAAGGTAACTTCAATTCTTCAGCTTTTGCTTTCCCTCGTGAAGGGATTTCATCCCATATGGCGACAACTTCGGTATCAGGATGTTCATCTGCTTGTCGATTATAATCATTTGCATGTACATGCCAATAACTTAACATGGCAACTTTGATCATCGGATTACCTCCTATATACTATAAAATCAAGACGCAAATCAACATTACCATAAATATAGTAGCATATATACTAAAAAAAAGGACATCACATATCTAACTATACGCCGAAGATAATGAACGCTAACAAGGATCGAAACTAAAACCAATCATGTACTCTTTAATCCTAATTACCAGGCATCATCGATCGGTTATGCTTAGTGTTTCTTTAATTGGATATGTAGGTTCGAATGACACCGTACTCGAATTGTACAGATACTCATATTCGCCAAGTCCAATCATACAGATCGGTTCACCAAGAACAAACATGGATCTGTTAGCAGACAACGTGTTTTTTCTTAGAGCCTATATCCCCAAAAAATATTGGTTTGTCAACGTGAACGTTCAAGATCCGGTTTCTGGGATTGGTTCTTGGGGCTTCAAATCACCTGCTCGAAGTGAATTGATGTTGTTGGATCCGGCACTTGATAATTTGATCGATTTGCACGCATCATATTAAAAGTAAACAAAATAGAGGTTAAAGCCAGGTCATTAAAATTGTCGGATTTTTGGGTTTATGTTAACAATACAGTTAGAGATGAAGCAGGAAATATTGAACCAGGAAGTAAGTTTATAAATATATTTGCATACAAGCATGTTGATGTTTCACTGGAAGGTACTGAAGTAAGAGCTTCAATGAGAACTTGGTTATATGTGCGCAGACATATCGTGGATGACATTATTGTTGGCGTCAACATTCATTATTCTCGTGCCCGTTTGGCTATGAATACTCCAGCAACTATATTTGTATCCAAGCAAGAGTTCGAGCAGATCTTATCTGAAATCGATAACCGAGATTCCTTAGGCGATGAAGCGCTGGTCGATGCGTTATCGATAATATGGATGCAAGATAACGGCTACAAGCCATTATATTAACGATAGGAAACAAGTGTATTGTCTAACATGCTTTAATCCTAGGTTTAATTATTGTTATTTCGCTACCTCCTGTTCAATTCATCCTATTAGGACTTCCAATCATACCTCTACTTAAGTATAAAGCTCAACAAAAATGGACTGTCGTAAGTTTTATTGGAGTGGGATATGCAGCAAGTTATATCGTATTTTTATGTTACGGATTTCAACATCCGCTGTTCAATAACCTCGTATTATATTATTTCCTAGCTTGCGGTTATGCATTGACGGGAAAAGGAAAGCGTCACCCCATCTCGGCCTAGGATGGTTCATGCTGAACATCATACCCTTAATGATTATTCTCTATGATGTAGTCTATAAGAATTGGTACAAAGTGGGCCTCACTTGTATAGGTTATCTCATATCCATTCTCCTTTTGTTATGTATTGCGCCTGAGCACCTATTATTACAATTGTTCGTCCTATACCTTATGGTCACAGTTGGGTTTTACATCAAGAGTATGGGTCTCATTCGTCGCACTCTGATAACTATTGTACTAATCGCCTTACTTGGTGTAACGATCATGTATGTATACGAGGTGTGGGATAGCTATCAGCCTAGAGAGATCAGTCCAGTTGGTGCAACTGTGACTGAAGATGTGATTCGACATGATTTGTCTTGGATCAATAACAAAAAAGTATTCTCATCAGATAGAGCTATTCATTTTTATCTCTATTCAGATAACACAAAGCTGAATACTGGTGGTGAGACCCTCAGTTCGAATGAACACGTGATCTCACTTGGAATTCGAATGAAGAAAGGGACAGGAGAATATAATCATCTGGTTTCCACGGGTATCCAGCACGCAGTGTTGTTGTGGTTGTATGCAATGGAACGGGATCTTCCATTCCCTATAGCAGCTGTAGAGGTCTATACAAGTACCTGGGAAGCATTTGCTGTTGATTCGATCACGATGACACGATATGAATTTGATACGATACGCAGTCAATTCCCGAATACCCCCTTTGATGAATTGAATGTCGAAGAACTTGCGAAGTTGTGGAAGGACATGTATTTCGATAAAGGTTATGATTGAGACCAGGGGTTATGAACCGAAGATTTAAAGTTTATAAGTAAACAAACGTTCGAATGAACTTTCTTTACCGTGCAACTGCACAGTAGAGAAAGTTTTTTTATGTTCTGACGAATCAGCGTGGTGCAATTTTGTATAATATGATATATTTTAGAAAATTATGGAATAATACTAAATTTAATTGAGGAATGAACGACGTCACCATAATCGATAGGTCATCTGTAAGTGAAGGTAGAACAGCTCTCATTTATAAATTTATGGAAAAGGAACATGGAATTTGAAAAAACAAACGAAAAAATGGATTGCTGTGATGTGCACCATGGTATTACTAACATTAAGTGGGAATAATGTATACGCAGGTTCATCTCTGGAAAGTAGTGACATCAGTACAGGCACAAGTACGAATAGCAGTAGTGAAGATAGCAAGATTGCAAATTCTGGATCAGGGAATGGTTCTTATCTCATAGGACTAAAGGAACAAACAGACCCAGATAAGTTGCTGATCAAGAAAAGTTGGCAAAGAAAAAATATCAAAAAACTCAGTGCAAAGCTTCTCGTTCTTGATTTAACTCCACAAGAATTGCAAAGTGCAGCATGGGATAGAAATATTGAATTTATTGAACCGAATGCGATCGTGAAAGTTGCCTCAGTAGAATCTACCGATGATGATGGATCTAGATTCTATATAGATGAGGACATCTCTGTCTTGAAGTCCAATAAACTAAAAGATACGATTCCTTGGGGGATAAAAGCGATAGGTGCAGACCAATCTCTGCAAAAAAGCATCGAAGGAAAAAAAATAAAGATTGCAGTGTTAGATACGGGGATTGCTAATCACTCGGATCTACAGATCGCAGGTGGGAAGTCATTTGTATCTGATAATCTTAGTTACACGGACGATCACGGACACGGTACACATGTAGCAGGCACAATCGCAGCACTCAGCAACAAGAAAGGAGTCGTCGGTGTAGCTTCGAATGCAAACGTGTACGCACTTAAAGTTCTCGACCGACAAGGAGAAGGCACTTACAGCCAAGTCATCGAAGCGATTCAATGGAGTATCGCCAATAAGATGAACATCATCTCCATGAGTTTTGGCGGAACTTCAGCTAGTCAAGCCCTTCAAGCCGTTATTCAGGAAGCTACTGCAAAAGGAATTCTCGTCATTGCAGCAGCTGGTAATCAGGGAGCAGGCGCAGAAACGGAACTATATCCTGCACTGTACCCCGAAGTCATATCTGTAGGAGCTGTTAGTCCGAATCATAAGCGGGCAGGATTCTCCAGTACTGGACAACAATTAGATCTCGTTGCACCGGGGACGAATATCCTCAGTACGACATTCGACGGAACGTATGGTGTGATGTCAGGTACTTCGATGGCAGTACCTCATGTCACAGGATCCGCAGCGATCTTATGGAGTAAGAATAAGAAGTGGACGCAGAAAGATGTGAAGAATACTCTGTATCGTACAGCGACGCCACTTGGTGACAAAAGTGAATACGGAAACGGGATCGTGAACGTAGCGAAAGCGCTAGGTCTGACGAATAAACCGATACCACCTAGCCAAGAAGTACCTGAGGACACTCCTACTCCGAACTCTTCATCGACTCCTACTCCGACTCCTACTCCGAACTCTTCATCGACTCCAATTCCGACGTCTGTCCCTACACCACCACCAGGTGAATTTGACATTAAGAAACTAGACGAGAAGTTTTACGGATTGGGCAATGCGATATTAAATTTGAAGCAGATGGCTACAGAAGAAGGCAATATCTCACTGGCGAAGCAACTCGAAGCATCTTACTATGACTTGGTGATGTGGAATCGTGAATTGCACCAATTGCCAGAAGAAGCCAAACAGATTAGCAAGGAAGATGTCTCACAACTGAACGCGCTTTCCAAGCGTGTCTATGAATCAAGAAAAGAAGAATTTGTCGAACTAGAAACTCTATATCTAGGCGTCATTACGCAAGCGAGAACTCAGCTGAAGGGACTGCAACAAGCACCGAATATCGCTTCGACTTCTGAGATTATCCAATTATTAAGTTACAATAAGTATGGAGACGGACAAAGCGTAGCAGCTGGATCAAGTGCCAATGTAGGCATCACACTCAGCTCACCTAAGTCTCGAATAAACATTACAGTCTATCCACAGTCGAACTCTAGTCAGATCGTAGCAAGCTCGACCCTATGGAATGCATCGGCAAAGCAACCCGCTTAGCTATACGTGGCAGACAAGTAGATCTACCCCTGCAGGCTCGTATGTGATTCGATGGAATTACCCAGAAGCTCCAGGATGGGACGATTACTTCACGATATATGTCTCAGCACCAACACCTGTACCAACACCTGTACCAACACCTGTACCAACACCATCGCCGACTTTACCTCCTGCACAGTCCATCTACTCATTATCGGTCAATAGTCCGATTGACGTGAGTCTAGCATCAGGTGCATATCGGGTATATGCCATCACTCCGAGCTATTCGGGCGAGCACAAATTATTCACTGGCTCCTACAATGGATATGGAGATTCGAATGACACCGTACTCGAATTGTACAGCTACTCCAACCTCTCAGGCCTGATCGCTTCGAATGACGATGCCAACGGCAACACCTTCTCGGAGATCAAGACATCTCTTCAAGCAGGCATGACGTACTATGTAAAGTTAAGACATTACAGTAGTTCGAATGCAGTGTATGCTCGACTATCCGTGTCCTATATAAATACATTCACACCGATTAATCTGAATGATGCACAGGGCGTATCAGTCGCCAATGGGGAAACGAAGTATTTCAGCTTCACTGCACCGTACAACGGGAATTTCAAACTAAGTACAGCTAGTCTCGGATATTCTTCGGATACGTACCTCGAGTTATATAGTGATCCATCGTATATGAAACAACGGGCCTATAATGACGATGCCAACGGCACGTTATTCTCTGAAATCAACTTCGAACTGAATGCTTGGCAAACGTACTATGTCAAATACCGTGGTTACAATTTCAATAGTGCGTCGTCTACCCTCTCGGTAACGGGTAATTACAAATACATGCCACTCTATGTATCGAAAATCGGGGACACACCTAAACTGATCGATGAATACCACGCTATTCAATACACATCTGGTCAGGTGTTCGTCAATCTCGATGGAGTCCCTACAACAGAGCTGAACCTTGGCACAGACTATGTGACAGAAGCAGGGAAAGTATGGTTATCTAAGCAACTGCTCGAGAAAAGCATGACAGTCACAGTGAATTCGACAGAAGTCCGCCTCGTCGTCACCGATCAGAAGGTAATCGATTACATGAATGGAGCCTCATCAAGTGCAGGTGCGCATGCATTAGCTAATGATCGGATACTTCCAGGAGAATGCACAGCGAGCTGTGATTATACCGTGATTCTGTCTGCGGGGATGCTCACTTCGACAGGATTCTTAGAACCACTCGAACAAGAGCTTGTGAATCGCTATAGTGCATTAGGGAAGAAAGCACATGTGTCGATCCAATATCCTTATAGGAGTGCAGATAACTTAAACATCTTAAAGCAGATTGGTTTAGGTTACTTACAACTTGCACTCATTTCCACGGATATGGAAATCGTACAAACGTTGCTTCCGGGAGTACCGCTTCCACCGATTAATCAACTGTACGGAGCATCCAAACTGTATGGGATTGCATTGTCAGAGATAGACAAATATGGCGGAAAACTTATATTATTGGGACACAGTGGAGGTGGGGTAGCTTCACATGAAGCAGGTAAAATGCTACTTCTATGCGCAAGTAAAAAATATTCCCCAAGTGCTATCGTGCAGATCGGTTCGCCAAAGACAAATATGTCGATGCTAGCCAATAAAGTGTTTTTCCTGAGAGCTTATGTACCCATGTCAAACGGATATGAGTCCGTTCTGGATCCGATTCCTTCGATAGGCACTTGGGGATCTGGGTTACCTGCTCAGGTACAAGTTGTAAAGTTGAATCCAATTACAAAACCTCTAGAGGTTCATATGGAGTATTTCAATAACAATGAATGGGACCGAACTGATGGATCAAAAACGACAAACTTAAAAGAAACCGCAAATAAATTTTGGTCGTTTGTTCAATAAGTCTTAACTCCTAGACACAAATCGCTTATTATATCAAGCTGTCCATTCAGGGAGGTGTTCAAATGAAAAAGAAACACTGGGTATTAATCGTCATCGGTATATTTCTTGTCAGTCTTTGTAGCATTTTACTTTATGTAGATAAACCGATTGCTCCTGATGGCCAGTATGTAACAGAAGAGCAGTTGCTCGGTGATCTAAAGAAATTGAACAAGGTTGAATTGAAAATACTGAATATGGTTTTAAGAGAGAATGGTTATTTTTCTGACAGAACCATTTTAAATGATCAGGGAATCGTTCAAGAGGGAAGCAAAAATATCGAAATAGACGCGAAAAACAAAGGTTTTGAATTTAACGAAGGTATCGAAGTACGTGCAGCAATTCGAACGTGGCTTTATTTAAACAAACATCCGGGAAATGATTCCATCGTGGGCGTTTATCTTTTCTTTGATATCTCATGGGTTATGGATGGAGATACTAAAATCGTAGTTTCCAGAGAAGAATTTCAAGAACTATTATCTGAAGTGGATCATCGAGATTCGTTAAGTGACGAAGAACTCATCGATCAAGTCGCAAATCTATGGATTACAAAGAACAACTACACACCAAGGAAACGATGATGATTGAATTAACAATTAGATATGTTTCTTAATCCTAATTACCAGGCATATCCGAACGGTTATGCCTGGTGTTTATTCGGTGGAGGTGATCTAGTGAAAAGAAGAATAGTGATCATCTGTGGTGTCCTAGCGATTATTATCATCGGAATATGTATTACATCGTTTCTAAATGGAAACAAACCGATTGCACCTGATGGCCAGTATGTAACAGAAGACCAGTTGCTCGGTGATCTAAAGAAATTGAACAAGGTTGAATTGAAAATACTGAATATGGTTTTAAGAGAGAATGGTTATTTTTCTGACAGAACCATATTAAATGATCAGGGGATCGTTCAAGAGGGAAGCAAAAATATCGAAATAGACGCGCAAAACAAAGGTTTTGAATTTAAGAAAGGTGTCGAGATTCGTGGTGCAATGAGAACGTGGCTATATATACATCGACATAAATTTGATCCTTCAATTGAAGGAGTATTTCTTTACTTCTACATGTCTTGGGTTATGGATGGACATACTAAAATCGTAGTTTCCAGAGAAGAATTTGAGGAACTATTATCTGTTGTGGATCATCGAGATTCGTTAAGTGACGAAGAACTCATCGATCAAGTCGCAAATTTGTGGATTACAAAGAACAACTACACGCCGAAGATAATGTGATAGGGGAACACTGCAGGGAAAAGTATTCGAATCTGTTGGAGAAACACAGGTACTCAAAACCATTGTCGTATAAAGAACAATATTGACACGGTTCAGCTCGTCCCTTTATAATAGAGGTAACCCAATATGTATTACTCGAAGGGGAGTAGCTCCTATAGCAAAGTCGTCAATACGGCCAAAAGCCCGGCTTTGTTAGCATCATCTCACAAGCAGATGGCTGTTGAGCAAGACCTTTGCCGTACGACTGAGCTCGGCATAGGTCTTTTTATTTTTGTAATACGACCTTTATCGAACTATGTGTTACTCGATAGTGGTTTTTTTATGGCTATCGAAAGCTTCAAATTACACATTCACCATGTACAGAATACACAAATATCAGGAAAAAGGAGAGGTATAATTGATGGAGTTTTTTACGCTGTCTATATTCACGTCGTTATTTGCCATTATCCTTATAGACCTCTTATTAGCTGGAGATAATGCGCTCGTCATAGGTCTCGCTGCTCGGAATTTACCTAAAGAAAAGCAAAAAAAAGTAATCTTTTGGGGCACTACAGGTGCGATTATCATCCGAGTTATATGTACATTCCTCATCGTTTGGTTACTAGAAATCCCTGGGCTTCTTTTGGCGGGAGGTATTTTACTTGTATGGGTCTCCTATCAATTATTGGTTCAAGAGAAACAGCACGATGCTGTTTCAGCTGAATCAAGTGTGATGAAAGCAATCGGCACGATTATTTTAGCGGATACCGTGATGGGTGTAGATAATATGGTTGCTGTAGCAGGTGTTGCACATGGAAATAAAGTGTTGATTATTATCGGGCTTCTGATCAGTGTTCCGATTATGATTTATGGAAGCAAATTAATCATTACCTTAACGGAGAAATATCCGATCGTGATATATATCGGTTCAGCAGTGCTAGCTTTTACAGCAGGGAAAATGATTGCAGATGAAAGAATCCTGGAGAGTTTCATCAAATCTATCGGATTTGGCAAATGGATTTTCATTGCTGTCCTGGTCATTGCTGTTCTTGTGTTGGGATGGTTGAAGAAAAACAGTAAAGCCAAAACACAAGTGAAACACGCTTAAGTAAGCCATCGACAGTAAGTGATCTTGTGTAAGCAATCGTAGTTAAGCGATCCAGTGCCAGCATGTGAGTAGTCAGTCAATCGCTTTCATGGAGGTTATGATGAAGAAGAACGTTGTGCTCGATAGAGCAATTCCACAAAGCGTGAGAGATTATCTTACTGAACATGTGCACATCTGGGATTGCGTCACGAATGAGGGGTTAGGGAAAGAGAAGTTTTTTGAGCTACTAGAGCAAGCGGAAGGTCTCTTGACATCAGGAACAACGATTGATGCTGAACTGCTGAATCATGCACCAAAGTTAAAAATCGTGAGTTCTATCTCTGTAGGATATAACCATTTTGATCTCGAAGAAATGGCTCGTCGAAATGTCATAGGCACTCACACACCGACGGTTCTTGATGATACGGTAGCTGACTTAATCATTGGATTAATGCTTTCAACCGCAAGACGGATCCCGGAACTAGATCACTATGTGAGACAAGGATTATGGGAAGAAGGTCCAGACACTTCTTTGTACGGCGTTGATGTGCATCACGCGACTTTGGGTATTATCGGTATGGGTCGTATTGGTGGAGCTGTCGCACAAAGGGCAAATTGGGGTTTCGGAATGAACGTGTTGTACCATAATCAAGGCCGTCGACAAGCTGAAGCAGAAGAAAAGTACCATGCACGTCTATGCACGCTAGAACAGTTGCTTCGCGAGTCAGACTTTGTCGTCATTATGACGCCACTCACGAAAGAAACCGAGAAGATGATGGGTTATGCACAATTTGCGATGATGAAGCCGACGGCTATATTCATTAACGCTTCGCGCGGACTCGTCATAGACGAAATTGCATTGATTGATGCATTGCAATCGAGGAAGATACGAGCAGCAGGGCTAGATGTATACGAAGTTGAACCGCTTCCGCTCGATCATCCACTTCTCTCGATGCCGAATGTCGTCTTATTACCACATATCGGTTCAGCAACTGCATCAACGCGATTCCAAATGGCCATGCTTGCAGCAGAAAATCTCGTAGCTGGTTTGTCAGGACTAACTCCAAAGCATATCGTCAAAGAACTTAAGCATATTTCTTTAGGATGATAATCCTCTATACAAGCAAGTTAGAACTCGATGAGGAGGCATATCATTTGTGAGAAATCCAAAAAGAATCGGCATTATCGATATTGGATCGAATTCAATTCGATTAGTGATCTATGAAATCACAGCTCATCGTGGATATCATATGATCGATGAAAGCAAAGCTTCAATCAGGTTAAGTGCTCGAATCAGTAACGAGGGAGCAATTACTAACCAAGATCTAGATATCATTGTCCAGATTCTCAATCACTTTCAATTGCTATGTCGTGCACACCGCACAGAAGTTATTCGCGCTGTCGCAACTGCAGCTATTCGCCATGCAACCAACTCAAAAGAAGTTATGCAGCAGCTGATTTCACGAACAGGCTTGAATATTGAATTGATTTCAGGATATGAAGAAGCTCGTTTGGGATTCATCGGAGCCATGAATACACTTTCGATTGAAGATGGATTTCTGATTGACATTGGTGGAGGAAGTACAGAAGTCACTTTATTTATCCAAAGACGAATGGTACATACGGTTTCGTTTGCTTTTGGTGCCGTAAATACAACCAAACAGTTTATTTCGAATAGAAATGAAGCTGTGACGCAGAACCATGTCTCACGCATTAGACGTATGGTAGAAAATGCGCTTGAACAGGAAAAATGGATATACCAATACCCTGGGCTACCTGTGATTGGGTTTGGAGGCACGATTAGAACATTAGCGAAAATTCATCAAAAACAAACCAAGTATTCGTTTCGCTCGAATCACAATTACCCGATAAGTCTTCAAGATATGGAACAACTCAGTTCAACGCTACAACATGCATCTTTAGCCAAAAGAAAAAAAATCGAAGGGTTATCTAGCGATCGGGCAGATATCATCGTTCCAGGTACTTGTATCTTGTTAGCCATCGGTGAAGCGATGCAAGCAAACAACTGTGTCATCAGTGGAGCAGGCTTGCGAGACGGCTTATTTTATGAGACATGGCTGAAACACAAACCCATACTCGATAACGTGTTAGATCATAGCGTAAGTAATGTATTAGCGCTTCACCCAATTGTATCCTTAGACCATGTGCAACAAGTAAAGCGTCTATCGGTAACTTTATTTCATAGCTTAAGTACTTTTTTTGAACCATCGGGGTTGTCATCTTTGCAAGGCTACCTATCGGTTGCTGCATTACTTCATCGGATCGGTGTGTCAGTGAGTTACTACAATTATGTAAATCATACATACTACTTAATCATGAATTCAAGAATAAATGGCTTATCGCATCGCGAAGTCATGATCTGTGCGTTAATTGCTTCATTCCATTCGGAAACAAGAACTCGTCAACTATACATTGTACATCAAGATTTGTTAACTGAAGAAGATTACAAATTAGTGCTTAAGTTAGGTTCAATCTTACGTCTTGCAAAAGCCCTAGATCGTAGTGAAACACAACCGATTTCAAGCGTGAAACCTCGCCTTGAAGCTTCAGCTTTAGTCCTTGACTTACAGCATCGACATGATTGTTCGATTGAAATCAAAGAAATGAAAGAGGAATCCCGAGAATTCACGAAACAGTGGGGACTTGCTCTTCATATCGCTAGTATTTCCAAATTGTAATATCTTCTAGAGCAAATTGACTGCGGAAAGGCAATTCATTTGGCAGTACTCTTTTGTATTGACCTTTAGCAGTGAGAAGTCGTGATTTGACATTATCTCGCAAAATGTTATGCAAGATGCGCGTTAATATTTCTTTTAAATTCTTGTCAAATACAGGTGTCATTAATTCAATGCGACGTGTCAAATTACGCGTCATCCAATCTGCACTAGAGATGTAGATATCGGGTTGAGCAGCGTTCTCAAAATAAAAAATGCGTGAATGTTCTAAAAAACGGTCGACGACACTGCGCACTGTAATGTTCTCACTTAATCCTGTAACTCCGGGTCGTAAACAGCAAATACCGCGAACGATTAAATCCACCTTTACCCCAGCTTGAGAGGCTAGGTAGAGGTGGTCAATCATTTCTTGATTGGATAAAGAATTCATCTTGGCAATGACTCTGGCGGGTTTATTCTCTCGCGCGTGCTTTACTTCGCGGTCAATCAATGCAAACAACTTATCCTTCAATGCAGTTGGTGCTACACCAAAAGCTTTCCAATCATGTGGAGCAGAATATCCTGTCATTTCATTAAATAAATTAGATGCGTCTTCTCCGATAATCGGATGTGACGTGAATAGACCAATATCTGTGTAGAGTTGTGCTGTGAAATCATTATAGTTACCGGTTCCGACATGTACGTATCTGCGTAAGCTTTCTTGTTCCTGACGAACGACCAATGTGATTTTTGCATGGGTTTTTAAGCCGATTAACCCATATATCACATGACATCCTGATTTCTCTAATTGTCTCGCCCAAGCAATATTGCGCTCTTCATCAAATCGGGCTTTGAGTTCTACAACAACAGTAACTTGTTTACCCATTTCAGCGGCGTGTGCCAATGAACGAATTAATGCAGAATCCCCACTCACGCGATAAAGTGTTATTTTGATTGCAAGCACATCGGGGTCTACGGAGGCTTGGTGGATAAAGTCCGTCACAGGATCAAAAGGTTCGTAAGGATGAAACAGAAGAATATCTTTTTGTTGGAGCACACTAAATATGTCGTGATGATCGGATATTTCTCGCGGGTACACGGGGACTAATTTAGGATATCGCAGATGTTCGAAACCTTTCAAGTGCAGTGCAAACTTCATCAAGAAGGAAAGATCCAATGGGCCATCAATCACAAATTCACTTTGCTTAATGTCAAACTCATCGGCAAGAATTTCAAAAGCGAAGGGGTGCATCCCTTGTTGAAATTCTAATCGTACAGGAGATCCCCAACGGCGCTTGCGAATTTCTTTCTCGATTTCCTCGAGTAGATCCTCTGCGCCTTCTTCGTTTATGGATAAATCAGCATTGCGCGTCATCCGGAATTCATGTACATCTATAGGCGTATATCCGCTAAATAGAGTATCGATATGCTGCTTGATGATACAATCTAATAGGATATATTCTTGTTTTTTGCTATTTTTTCGTGTGAGCAAACGGATGTATCGCGGCAAATTACTAGGGATTTGGAGGATTGCAAAATACAGCTCATCGTTGATAGGTGTATCAGTCAACTCCTGAATCTCGTTCCCGTGATCTGCTTGACGCAAGACAATCGCTAAATACACGCTTTGGCTATGTACCAAAGGAAACGGACGACTCTGGTCGACAGCCATGGGTGTCAAAACAGGGAATAAGATATCATGGAAATACACATCGACACTTTTCTTTTGGGCATGATGAAGTTCATCATAGCTTAAGAAGTTCACACCTTCTTTGCTCAATAGACGCAACAATTCTCGATAGGTTCGGTATTGATTCTCCACGATGCGAGACGAATTTTTCATTATTTTTTTGAGTAAACCTGACGGGGTATATCCTGAGAAATCGAGCTTCGCGTAGTTTGCTTTCACTTGATCATGAATTCCTGCAACACGAACACTCATGAATTCATCGAGATTGCTCGACACAATCGCTAGAAACTTCAACCGTTCAATAAGAGGTGTAGTCGGATCCTGGGCTTCTTCAAGCACTCTCAAGTTAAATTCCAGCCAACTTAAATCTCGATTAATATAGGGAGATGTGCTGACTTTAGAGGGAAGGGGGCTTGTTTTTTGCATATGGTCTCCGATGGGCTCAGACATATAGTTATGTTAACATTATAGTTGTAAATGATTATCGGTATGTGAACGCAATGTAAAATGTTGATATTTTCCCGAATTGATGACTTTCATATTTTGTGATTTGACATTGAAATATATACATTTACACATATATACCAATGAACCGATATCGCCTATATTCAAATGAGTTTGGGGCTATGACAAAAGGAGGTTGATGTATGTTTCACTTGAATGCAACACTGGTCTGTGATTCTCGATGTACGCTCGGGGGAAGGTCCTGTGTGGGATGAACTGACACAGCAGTTATACTGGGTAGATATTGTGGAGAACAGAATTCATCACGGTGTAGATTCATCTCGAACGAGTCTTATGAAGTCTATAGCGCTTGATCAATCGATAGGTTCATTTGCTTTTCGTGAACATGGAGGGATCGTTGCTGCTTTAGAGAACGGATTTCATTATATTGATCTTCTAACTGCTCAAACGACGCTTATTCATAATCCTTTTTGCGTATTTCCAGATTCATCAGCAAAAAACAATTTCTTCTTTCCATCATGCTGTAGTTTATTGTCGATGGCTCGTGTATAATGACCGTATGAATTCGAGATAGAACTCGTACATTTCTTGCGCATGGAGGATATTATTCGCTGATGCATACTTTTCAAATAGATGGATTTGAACAAAAGTATAAAGATACATTTGAATTGATACGAAGACACAGAACGATTTCTAAGCAACAATTGCTTGATCTGACGACACTTTCTCCAAGTACATTGACACGTACATTAGAAGAATTAAGTGAACGCGCATTGATTCATGATGCAGGTTTAGGAGACTCTACAGGTGGTCGAAGACCGATATTGTATCAAATCAATCCAAAGTGCGGTCATGTGTTTGGTCTTGAGATATCACGTACGTTCTCTAAGCTTACGTTATTTGATATGAAGTTGGACACGTTAGATACCAAGAAATGGCATATGGATGAAGAAATGACACCTGATGTCTTGGTTCAAGAAATTGCGATTACGATCACATACATGCTCCAGAGGCTCCATATTTCCCGGAAATCCGTCATCGGAATGGGGATAGGCGCTGTGGGTCCACTCGATCGAACCTCAGGGATGATCACTGAACCTATGTATTTCCCAGCAATCGGTTGGTCGCAAGTCTCCATCTGTCAGATGATTGAATCTGTTGTGAAGTTTCCTGTCTTTCTCGATAACGGTTCGAACATGGCGATTCTAGGGGAATATTGGGCTACAAGAAATCAAGCTTATCAGCACTTACTTTACGTACATGTCGGGGTCGGCATTCGCTCTGCGATGATGTCAAGCGGCAAACTCGTATATGGAGCTGTCGATATGGAAGGTTCGATTGGTCAAATGATTATTCAAGCAGATGGTTCGCGGATCAATCAGAAAAACAATTATGGTGCTTTAGAGAATTATGCCTCGATATATGCAATCGAACAACATGCGATGAATAAACTAAGAGCTGGTCGAGATTCGATACTGAAGCAAGGGGTAGAGTTCCATCTGAATTCCGAGCGAATTCCTTTTGCTCAATTGATTCAAGCTTACCGAAGCCAAGACCCTTTGACGATCGAATTGTTCACGGAAGCTGCTACTTTCTTCGGTATTGGATTAGCAAATTTGTTAAATATTTTGCATCCCGAGAAAGTGATCTTGGGAGGGCCATTGATGAATTTTGATCCACTTTATTTCAATATATCGACGCAAGTTGCCTTGCAGAAAACGTATTATTATCCCACATATCAAGTGGAATTTAGTCTAGGTAATCTTGGAGAAGATGCTGTGGTGACAGGTGCAGCCGAAATGGTTGTTCAGCGCATCTTGTCTAATTGATCCTGATTAACGAATAAATCTTTTTTTGTGTGCATACAGCCATTTTTTCTTCATATCTTTCATCATCCCTTGATGATTCCGCACAACATACTCTACATACAGGTCAAATGAAGCGAAATGCGCTAGCGTAGGTTCTACGAACTTACCATTATTACGAAATTGATAATAAAGCAATAATCCATGATGATCTGCAATGCGGTGTGTCATATGCATCAAGAGGAAATCTTCCCACGATGTCGCATCTTCGTCTCTCGAGAAACACCATTCATGACCTTCCCGTTCACAAGTAATACCGTAAACCCCCAAATGATGAACAGGTATGAGCTGACAGCTATATTCTCCGCTTTTTACAATGGTCAAATCAAATTCCTTCGCGATTTGCTCTATTTCTTGTGCCAATTCTAACTCATGTAGGCTCAGCTTAATGATCGTCAAGGGGATCCCTTCTTTCAGTTAGTGAGAAGGCAGTCGGGAGTTTTTATTCTCTCGTAATTTTGGTAGAAGCAAAAAACTTCGTAATCACAAATGAGCACGCGCCTAGCAATGTAGAGCGAGCGTTCAATTGAGAGAATTGTACAGAAAGTTGTGAACGAGGGTATGACATCGAACGAGATTCAATTACTTCGTTCATCGAGGATGTGAGCCACACTTGAGCAGCTGCTAAGCGACCTCCAATAATGATATATTGAGGGTTAAATCCATGGATGACACTCACTAAACCAATACCCATGAAACGTCCAAGCTGATGAAATAAGTCGATTGCAGTGTGATTTCCTTGCTCAGCAAGAAAAAGCAATGATTCGAGTGAAGTAGGTTCGCATTCAGTTGCGTTATGTACGTTTGACATAGAGGGTACAGGTATGAGAACAGATTGGCCAGCGAAAGCTTGTTTGGCATCGCGCAGAAGTGCTTGTTCAGAAGCATACAGCTCCCAACACCCTGAATTCCCACATCGACATGTGGCACCATCATACATGATTGACATGTGCCCGAGTTCACCTGAAAACCCAGACACGCCTCGATACAGTTCACCTTTGATCATCAAACCGCTACCGATTCCCATACTCATGCTGAGGTAAATCAGATGTTCGACATCTTTACCTATGCTGAACTGTTGCTCACCGCGTGCACCTGCATTCGCTTCATTGTCGATGACAACAGGCAATCGAAATTCATCTTCTATCCATTGCTGGAGCGGGATATTCTTCCACCCCAAATGAGGTGCGAATAAGACCGTGCCTTGTTCATCACAAATACCTGGAATGCCGATACCTATTCCGATAACACCATATGGAGACGGCGGAGTTCGTCGAATCATTTCGCGAATGACAGCATATAAGTCGGTCATCACAGCATGTAGTGAAACATTGTGATGAGATATGCGGTACTCCTCTACAAGGGTACCTTGCAGATCAGTAAGTGCAGCTAAGATGTAATTAACCCCTAAATCTACTCCAATCGCATATCCCGCTTGATGGTGAAATAACAGCATCATGGGTTTGCGACCACCACTAGACTCACCTGCTCCGACTTCATAGGCAAGTTGATCATCGATACATTCATTGACCAAATTGGATACTGTCGCTTTGGTAAGTCCAGTTAACTCAGCAATATGCGATCGTGATATTGGAGAATGATAGCGCAAATAATCAAGTACTAAGGATTTATTTATTTTTTTGACTAAGTTCAGATCTCCTGTTTGTTTCATCGTGCTCCTCGATTTGCGTGCTTTGCTATATTTTAACATGAATCGATACGAACATCATCAGGAAAAGTTTGTTTAATGGATGTACAAACTTTTATCAGAGTGATATGATAGATATATACTTCTTTAACTCATACTATGGGAGGATCGACAATGAGCTATTTTAACCATCTCAAACCAATTCAATTCGAAGGAAAGACATCGACGAATCCACTTGCGTTTAAATATTATAATCCCAATGAAATCATCATGG
The DNA here is from genome assembly GCA_945881905.1 of Paenibacillus alvei. GTDB lineage: Bacteria > Bacillota > Bacilli > Paenibacillales > NBRC-103111 > CAMCVV01. The sequence goes on along the minus strand of CAMCVV010000002.1, from coordinate 46,052 downwards.
GGAAAACGATGCGTGAACATTTGCGGTTTGCTGTAGCTTATTGGCATTCGTTCACAGGCGCTGGTGCAGACCCATTCGGAGCAGGAACTGCTGTGCGAGGTTGGGATGCTTATCAAGGTATGGATCTAGCTAAAGCGAGAGTAGAAGCTTGCTTCGAGCTTTTACATATTCTCGATGTAGACTATTTTTGCTTTCATGATCGCGATATTGCGCCAGAAGGAAAGACGATACAAGAAACGAATCGTAATTTAGATGAAATCGTAGCGATCATTCAACAACAGATGAAATCTACCGGGAAGAAACTCCTTTGGAACACAGCGAATATGTTTACCCATCCTCGTTTTGTTCACGGTGCAGCTACAACAAGTCATGCGGACGTGTATGCCTATGCAGCTGCTCAAGTCAAAAAAGCTCTTGAACATGGTAAAGAGCTAGGTGCTGAGAATTATGTGTTCTGGGGTGGACGCGAAGGGTATGAAACACTGCTCAATACCGATCTAGGTCTAGAGTTAGACAATCTAGCTCGCTTCCTTCATCTCGCTGTCGACTATGCCAAAGAAATTGGATTCGATGCACAATTCTTAATCGAACCTAAACCCAAAGAGCCATCCAAACACCAATATGATTTCGATGCAGCGACAACATTATCGTTTCTACGCAAATATGAGTTATATCCTCACTTCAAACTTAATATCGAAGCGAATCACGCGACACTTGCAGGACATACATTCGAACACGAACTTAGGGTGTCTCGCTTGAATGGTGTATTAGGTTCTATTGACGCCAATCAAGGAGATATGTTGCTTGGATGGGACACAGATGAATTCCCTACAGACTTGTATTCTTCGACATTAGCGATGTATGAAATCTTGCAAAATGAAGGCGGCATCGGTCGTGGGGGTGTGAATTTCGATGCAAAAGTAAGACGAAGCTCCTTCGAACCGCTAGATCTTGTGTATGCACACATCGCTGGAATGGACGCATTTGCAAGAGGGCTTCAAGTAGCAGCTGCTTTACTGAAAGATCGAGTTATCGAACAATTCATCGATAGTCGATATGCTTCTTTCCAATCTGGGATCGGTGCTGAGATCGTATCGGGTAAAGCGAATTTCCACACGCTAGAAGCATATGCATTGCAAAATAAACCATTCACACATGAATCAGGTCGCCTCGAACGGATCAAATCGATTGTAAATCAATATATATCGAATGTATAGAGAATTACAATGTATGCGGGGCTGTACCTCTTGTAGATGATCTACTTGTGGTATAGCTTCTTTGCTCATCTAAATGACCGCGTCGTGATCGATAGCACTTCATATTTGTATTGCGTAATGGCTAAATCAAAGGTAGAATGTAAGTTGAATCGGTTGTACGTACAAGTTATGAGGGGGGATTAATCATGCTTAAAACAAAACCTTATGTGTTTTGGTTCGTTACCGGAAGTCAACACCTATATGGTCCTGAGACATTGGAAGCTGTCGCTACCCATTCTCGACAAATGACTGAAGGGATGGATCGAGCATTATCTACAGGCTATCCATTGGTATACAAATCTGTCGTCACAACACCAGAAGAAATTTTTAAACTGTGTATGGAAGCGAATTCTGATGAACATTGTGCAGGAATTCTTACATGGATGCATACGTTCTCACCAGCAAAGATGTGGATTGCAGGATTGTCGATCCTTCATAAGCCATTACTCCATCTGCATACTCAATTTAATCGGGATATCCCTTGGGATACCATTGATATGAATTTCATGAATATGAATCAATCTGCGCATGGAGACCGCGAGTTCGGCTTCATCGGTGCTCGAATGGGTTTATCTCGCAAAGTCGTAGTAGGTCATTGGCAAGATATCGAAGTGCATCAGCGTATTCGCAGTTGGTTATATACCGCAGTAGCTGCTGCTGAGAGTCGTAAGCTAAAAATAGCAAGATTTGGCGATAATATGCGCCAGGTTGCTGTAACAGAAGGCGATAAAGTCGAAGCGCAAATCAAATTTGGTTGGGCAGTCAATGGCTATGGGATTGGGGATTTGGTTCAACGGATGAAGGAAATCTCGGAAGCAGATGTGCATGCATGCTTTGATGAATACAAGCAGATGTATGAGATCAGTGCAGAAGGGTTGAAAGCAGGGAATGTGCAAGATGCGATTCTTGAACAAGCACGAATAGAGCTTGGATTGAAATCGTTCCTTGAAGAAGGTGGTTTTTCGGCATTTACGACGACTTTTGAAGATCTTCATGGTATGAAACAACTGCCAGGGCTTGCTGTTCAAAGGTTAATGGCTGAAGGATATGGATTCGCAGGTGAAGGTGACTGGAAAACAGCAGCATTAACGCGTATATTAAAAATTATTGCAGCCAACCAAGGAACTTCGTTCATGGAAGATTATACGTACCATTTCGAGCCTTCAAATGAGCTTGTGCTAGGTTCACATATGTTGGAAATATGTCCCACCATAGCCAGAAACAAGCCCAAAGTCGAAGTGCACCCACTGGGTATTGGTGGCAAATCAGATCCGGCTAGACTTGTATTTGATGGCAATGCAGGTGCAGCAATTAATGCATCGCTAGTTGATTTAGGAACACGGTTTCGATTGCTGATCAATCAAGTGAAAGCTGTTCAATCAACGGAATCCATGCCGGAATTACCTGTCGCTCGCGTGTTATGGCAACCTTATCCTTCACTTAAGGATTCTGCTGAAGCATGGATTCTAGCTGGCGGTGCTCATCACACGGTATTTTCTTATCGTGTTACATCTGAACAACTACAGGATTGGGCAGATATCATGGGTATTGAGTGTGTGTGGATTGATGAAGCGACGACTCTTCGTGCATTTCGCAATGAATTGAGATGGAACGAAGTTGCTTGGACATTAAATCTGAGGTAAGTCTAAGAATATGAAGCCATCATGAGCTGAAAGTCAGATGTGCTTGTGTCCTCTAATATGACAAAAAGAGCTCATGAGAGCTCTTTTTGTCTATTGATATATGCATATCGCCATGTGTAGATGATGCTGTTTAGTATAAAGATAGTGCAAGCGAATCACGTTCGTTGAAAGTGTGGAGGATCGCTTCACATCCGATGATTTCAATACTGATTAAAGAGTTGATACAATCTTTGATAGCTGTTCTACCTCTAGACAGCTTAAGATCTAGTGCGTTTTTCAGTAAATTTATTTTCTTTTTGTTGGTTTCATCTGAAAACACAAGGATTTTTTTGTCTTGAACTGTTATGAACATTTTCATCACTTACACCACCCAATATTTAGTATTTATATTCATAGTATAAATTACGAATATTAAAATTACATTAAAAAAGTATTACAAATTTTCAACAAATTCAAAAAATTATCGGTTATTGTGAATCATAAGGTGTAAGTGAAACTTTATTTGCAAAAGATCGATATGCGTGAGGAGAAACACCGTATTTGAGTTTGAATAAACGGTGAAAATGAGGATAGCTATGAAATCCACATTGGTGTGCGATTTGTTCTAAATTGAGAGTAGAGTAATGCATGCGTTCTTTGCACACAGACAAACGAATTTCTATCGCATAGTGGAGCATGGATGTACCAAAGCATGCTTTATACAAATGAACTGCTCGCGATACGCTCAATCCCACGCTTTGCGCGATGTCTTCGATTTTGAACGACGTCATGACTTTTTCCTCGATACATTTCTTCATTTGTAGGGCGGTGTAATTATTTCCCCGCTGAACATGCGCTTCTACACAAGCTCTGTCAAGATAAATACAAAGTGAACGCAGTAAATAGCCAATTAGTTCATGATCCACTGCATCTAATCGTCTTTTTTCGAGAGATAATTGTCGCCACAAGGAAAGGATTCGATCGTCGAGCAGGATTCTCGAGAGCATAGGCTTCGGAGATTGAAACCACCAGTGATCCATCCATGCTCCTCTCTTACATTAAGAAATAGTCACCACTCATAATAGGGTATTCGGGACTGATCTGTAAGTGATCAATGACTAATTCATAGGGGTCACCTGGTTTGTACAGGAGTAAGTCCCCTGGTTCGAGAAGTCTAAGTTCTCCATCGGCCCATGCATGTGCTTTTCCTTCAGTTTGTAATCGGAAAAGATAGGCAGGCAAACCACTCTTCTCTTGTGTATAAAACCGATCTTTGTGATATGAAAAGCCACAAATCAATAATTCGATATCCAAGTGTCCTCCAATAAAATAGCCAAATCCGTTATATTTCCATTATATCGGTTATGGTCATTTCAGCAAAGACTGATTATAATATAAACAATTGTGTTATTGAACACGTAGTACCCTATTTCAGAAAAGAGGCGCTCTACCATGGGACCAATAGAAATTGGTGTTCAGTTATATACGTTGCGAAATGAGATGTCTATAGACGTAGAGAAGACGCTTCGCGAAGTGGCCAAGTTAGGATTTACAGGTGTAGAATTTGCAGGGTATTATGGGTGGAGCGGTCATCAATTAAAGCAATTGCTTGATGAACTTGGTCTTCAAGCGATCGGTTGTCATGTGAGTATACAAAATCTTCGAGAAGACTTGCAAGGTGAAATCGATACGTTACGCACATTAGGAGCGCACTATTTGATTTGTCCTTATATTGGAGTTGACGATCGTTCAAGTGCAGATGATTGGTTACGTATCATTACGGATCTCCATCAAGTAGGGGAAGAAGCTTTCAATCAAGGATTACAATTCTTGTATCATAATCATGACTTTGAATTTCACACAAGAATCAATAATGAGTTTGTATTCGATGTGATCTATCAATCCACATCACCTTCACACGTTCACGTCGAGTTGGATGTCTGTTGGGTTCAATATGCAGGACAAGACCCAATCGCATACATACATAAATATGCTGGCAGATTACCGATCATACATGCCAAAGACTTCAACAAACATGCAGATGGTCGTATACAAACACTTGAATTAGGTCTAGGTGAAGTGCCATTAGACGGAGTGATTGCAGCATCTAAACAAGCAGGTGTGAAGTGGTTCGTCATTGAGCAAGATGTGTGTCAGAAGGAACCATTCGTGAGTATCGCGAATAGTTTGAAATGGCTGAAATCCAAAGATTTATCGATCTAATGCGCGAGTATGAATATGTTTGCCGATCGAAACGGGATATCATAACAGTTCTGTAACGGGGTATCCTATGGATATAAAACTATATCAATCGAAGTGAGGTTGTTTATTATGAATCGAATTAAAGTTGCAGTTGTCGGTTGCGGATCGATATCCAAACATCGTCACATACCTGAATATGCTGAAAATTCACATGTGGAATTAGTTGCTTTTTGTGATCCGATCATCGAAAGAGCACAACACTTTGCAACGATGCATGGCGGCAAAGCTTACCGCGATTACACAGAAATGCTTCAACATGAAAAACCACATGCCCTTAGCGTGTGCACACCGAATTTCCTGCATGCTGAAGTAGCGATAGCAGCTATTGAAGCAGGTGCACATGTGCTTATCGAAAAGCCGATGGCGACATCTATGGAAGAAGCAAAGCAAATCATCGAAGCAGCGCAACAGCACCAAGTGTATGTGATGGTCGGACATAACCAGCGATTAATGCCACCACATGTCAAAGCCAAAGAAATTCTTGAAAGTGGTGTATTAGGTAAAGTCTTAAGTTTTCGCACTTCGTTTGGTCATCCAGGTCCCGAAGGGTGGAGTATCGACGGAAGAGATAGTTGGTTTTTCCGAAAAGAAGAAGCCATTATGGGAGCTATGGGTGATCTCGGTGTACACAAGGCTGATTTGATCCGTTGGTTACTCGATGATGAAGTCGAGGATGTCGCAGCGATGATTGCAACGAGACACAAAGCAGGAACAGATATTGATGATAATGCGACGTGTTTACTTCGGATGACAAGCGGAGCTATAGGTACGCTTGTTGCGAGTTGGACGTATTATAAAGGCGAAGAGAAGACTACGATTCTCTGGTGTGAGCATGGTGTCTTGAAGATCGGGACAGACCCAACAGATCAAGTGATTCTCGAATTAACGAATGGTCAAATCGAACGCTATCGTGCAGGAGAAATCGCGACCAATCAGAAACAAGTCACAAGTGGAGTGATCGATGAATTTGTTACGTGTATCCGTAATTCAACGCCTCCGCGGATATCTGGTCAAGAAGGGTTGCGTTCATTGCAAGTGATCTTGTCTGCTTTTGAATCGCAACGCACAGGGACGATCGTCAAGATCAGATGATGACGAAGACCGCATCTTCATGGAATTACTTACGGGTGTACATACACCTCTACAAACAACCTTGACATTGTGCAGTGCACGAAGTCAAGGTTGTTTGTTCATGATTACTTATACATAGCTCACGCTAGAAGCAGTGAAAGAACTTCAACATATATGGCAATGGGTGTAGTTATCATGCGTAGATATCACATGTCGCTTCACACCCATGCAGAGGTGTATGTGTAAAGTTGTTCATGAGTTGAGCACGAACATGGTATAATGGAATAATAAACTAGACTTTTGACTGATCATTAGATATAAATTAAAGTAGAAGTCGTGTGTACCTAATTACGCATTCACATAGGGGGGGTATGGAAATGAAGCTCAATAAGAACGATAAGCTGGTAATGATAGGCGATTCAATCACCGATTGTGAGCGCAAGAGACCGTATGGAGAAGGAATATTCGGTGGAGTAGGTAAGGGATATGTCGCCTTAATCGATGCATTTCTAGGTGCTTTTTATCCTGATCAAGGCATTCGTGTCGTCAATATGGGAATAGGTGGTAACACCGTATTGGATTTGAAAGAACGCTGGCAGCTTGATGTATTTGACCTGAAGCCAGATTGGTTATCAATTATGATTGGGACCAATGATGTGTGGAGGCAATTCGATCAACCCTTAATGAGGGAATCTCATGTGTATATCAAAGAATACGATGAATCACTGAGAGAGTTAGTGCAAAGAACGCGTCCTCTTGTCAAAGGATTAATTCTCATGTCACCCTTCTATCTAGAACCGAACAAACAAGATGCGATGCGTAGTAAAATGGACAGTTATGGTGAAATCGTTAAGAGTATCGCGTTTGACTATGATTGTATATATATCAATACCCAAGTCGCGCTGAAGCCATTGCTCAAAGAAGTTTATCCTGCTACGATTGCATGGGATCGTGTTCATCCTAATATGATGGGACATCTGGTCTTAGCGAAAGCATTCTTGAATAGTGTGGATTTTGACTGGGGACGACTGAACAACTGAGTGTAACAGGAGGAACTGTATTGAATCAACTTCCAACCGAAACGCAAGATATTGCACATAACAATTATCTGAAACATAAGGGAATCACGAAAAAATCTCTGATTCAACGAGCGATTTTCCTCACGATGGGAGCCATCTTGGTATCCGTTTCATTGGAAATTTTCCTGATACCGAATCAAATTATTGATGGCGGTGTGGTAGGGATTTCCATTATATTGTCTTATTTATTTGATATCCCGATTGGGATTTTGCTTATTGCTTTGAATTTACCTTTCCTATATATGGGCTATAAACAAATCGGAAGAACATTTACCTTATCTACATTTTTTGCGGTTATTCTCCTTGCGATCGGGACGACTGTGTTACATCAAGTGGATCCGTTTACAGAAAATCTTTTGCTTGCTGCGGTATTTGGAGGCATCATCCTTGGCGTTGGTGTAGGGATGGTGATCCGATTCGGTGGTTCTCTCGATGGCACGGAAATTGTCGCGATTGTGTTCAACAAAAGATTTTCACTTTCTGTCGGCGAAGTCGTCATGTTTCTCAATTTATTTATTTTAGGTAGTGCGGGGTTTGTATTTGGTTGGGATCAAGCGATGTATTCACTGATTTCTTATTTTATTGCATTTAAAATGATCGATGTCACCATTGAAGGCTTCGATGAATCGAAGTCTGTGTGGATCATCAGTGACTTGCATAAAGAAATAGGTGAAACGATCATGGATCGATTGGGCAGAGGTGTGACGTATTTGCATGGAGAAGGTGGCTTCTCGGGAGGAGATAAGAAAGTAATCTTCTGTGTGGTCACGCGATTAGAAGAAGCGAAGTTGAAAGTGATCGTCGAGGAAATTGATCTACAGGCTTTCATGGCGATCGGTCATATTCATGATGTGCGAGGCGGACGTTTCAAAAAGAGAGATATTCATTAATATAACGTAATCACATCAGAAGAATAGAGGCTCACAAGATGGAGAACCAATTATTAGTAAACACGGACCTACAGGTTTCTTCGATATGCTTTGGGACAGCGCATATCGGAAGTGTCCTAGATACACCAACTTCATTTCAACTTATGGATCAATATGCTGATTATGGTGGTAATTTCATCGATACAGCGAATATCTATGCAGCTTGGATCAGTGGTGGGAAAGGGATAAGTGAACAGACGATTGGTGCTTGGATGAAAGCCAGAAGAAATCGCCATCACATCGTATTAGCTACCAAAGGTGCACATCCCCATCTAGATCGTATGCACATCCCGCGAATGAGTGTGTCAGCTATCACAGAAGATCTAGATCAGAGCCTGCATGATGTGGGAACCGATTATATCGATATCTATTATTTGCATCGAGATCACGTACTTACACCTGTTGAAGAAATCTTAGACGCTTTAGAATCAAAAGTAAAAGAAGGTAAAATCAGATATTATGCTTGTTCGAATTGGCATCATTCACGAATCCGAGAAGCTGCGCAAATCGCACAAGTTCGTGGCTATCGAGGATTCGTCGCCAATCAAATGATGTGGAGTCTTGCTGATGTGAACCCAGAAGCACTGACGGATCCAACACTAGTCAACATGGATGAACATACACTGAGCTATCATCGAGAGTGTGGCCTGACAGCGATTCCGTATACTGCTCAAGCGAATGGTTTCTTCACGAAATTGCATCAGTATGGCGTGGCAGGACTCAGTCCACAGTTGGTAGCAAGATATGTGAACGAAGTTAACCTTGCTCGATATAAGATTATTCTCGAATACTGTTCAGATTGGGGTATCTCTGTAACGACAGTAGTGCTGGCATACATACGTTCTCAACCGGGTTTCCAAGCCATTCCGATTATTGGCGCAAGTTCACTAGACCAACTTCGAGATAGTCTCGCACAGCATGAAGTTCGTCTAGATCGACAACAAGTAGAACGTCTAGAATCGGTGAATACCTAACATGCGTGTAACGAATTCCGAACGGATCAATCGATTAAGTATCAAGAAGTATACGATTCAAATAGCGCAAGTAGGCGGTAGAATCGTTCTCTTACTGGTGAGTGCAATGCTCTTCACATGGTTGTTCTTACTTCCTGTTATCGTCTACTTGTTATTCGATGAGTCGAACGTGACTTCTTTCGATGAAGTGTTCAGACATCCACTCTTTCTTGAAGCGTCGATGTGGGCACAGTTTGCAGGTATTATCTTTGCTGTGATCATGATGAGCTCTGTATGTGAGCGAACACAGAATGGGTTATTGGGGTTTACTCGTGGACACATCGGTCGACATGTTATCTATGGTATGTGGATAGGTTTCTTACTTATCACTGTAGTCGGTGCGTTGATCTTCATTTCGGGTTCCTTGGCGATTGTAGAAGTGCATATGGATCAAGCGTTATTCAAGCTAATCGCTAAGGGATTTATGATATTCATTGCCGTGTCACTCAGTGAAGAACTGTTTTGTCGCGGGTATTTGCAAGGATTATGTCGTTATCAGTATGGTTCATTCGCAGGTATCTGGATCCCTACAGCTGTGTTCGCGGGTTTACACGTATGTAATCCAGGTGTTTGGGATTCTCCACTAGGGTTCATCAATCTGTTGCTTGCAGGGATCATGCTGGGGATATGTCGGGAACGCACAGGTACATTGTGGATGCCGATCGGAATTCATTTGACGTGGAATTTTGTTCAAGGGTATGTGTATGGATTTCAGGTTTCAGGTCAATTCACACCTTCGATTCTTGTCATTGAACCGTCAGGATCTGTCGTGCTTTCAGGTGGGGAATTTGGTGCGGAGGGAAGTCTATATGCAACTATAGTGCTGATCGCTTGCATCGTGTATTTCTATAAATATGATTCGAGCAAGCGTAGATGAGTCATGAGCAGACCAAGATGAAGCACATATACAAACATCAGTTTTGATAGTAAAATGTAATCATAGGAACGTCTGCTGTATATCCAATCAGACAAGGGGAATCATAGACTGTTGATAGTTCTTGGTGAGGTGGTTGGGCGATGACGAAGTTTTTGCAAATGATCATTCACGGGTATCGGAAATACATCTCTCCGATACTTCCTCCGGCTTGTCGATTTTATCCGACGTGTTCGATGTATGCACTTGAAGCGTTAGAGGAGCACGGAGCAATGAAGGGGACGTGGTTAGCTACCAAGCGTCTATGCAAATGTCATCCGTTTCACGCAGGCGGCATTGATTATGTTCCACCAAGGCGATCTCAGCAAGAAAAAGGGAGTCCTACCGATCAGATTTGACATTGTGTGCTGCTTTCGTTATATTTTCCATACCAACTAAATATTGATATATTCGATGAACGGATAAGTACATGTAGGGTGCTATGAACAGAGAGCCGAGCAAGGTGAAAGTCGGTATAGCGGAATATGTGGAATATGGTCCTGGAGAATAAGTTTATAAGCTAAGGCATATGCTTCGGTTCGCGAGTCTACCTCCACGTATGCCTGTAAAGCATACGCCTAAGTGTAAGCACCCGCATGCTTCATGGTATGCCTGTAAATAGACTTCGCTTTCTCGCGATAAGAGATAAGTCATGACTGACTTGCTAAGCCTGTAATTGTAAGATTGCAGGGAAATTGGGTGGTACCGCGTGAGTATATCTCTCGTCCCATATCGGATGAGGGCTATTTGTGTTTTTTTGTCTTAATCAGCATATCAAGAAGTGAAGGGGATTCGGAAATGAATGCAAACCAGAAAACATTCTACATCACAACACCCATATACTATCCAAGCGATAAATTACACATCGGTCATGCGTACTCAACTGTCGCTGGTGATGTCATTGCGCGGTATAAGAGGCTTCGCGGGTATGATGTCAGATATTTGACAGGTACAGATGAGCATGGCCAGAAGATTGAACGCAAAGCACAAGAAAGAGGAGTATCGCCTCAGCAATTCGTCGATGATATCGTAGTCGGTATCAAAGAATTATGGGCAAAATTAGATATTTCTTATGATGATTTCATTCGCACCACAGAAGAGCGTCATACACAATCGGTAGCTGCGATATTCTCTCAGTTGCTGGCGCAAGGGGATATATATTTAGGTGAATACGAAGGATGGTATTGCATTCCAGATGAATCTTTTTTCACGGAAAGTAAGTTGATTGATGGCAAATGTCCAGATTGTGGACGGCCGGTAGAGAAGATGAAAGAACAGACGTATTTTTTTCGGATGAGTAAGTATGCAGATCGTTTGATGAAATACTACAAGGAGAATCCGACGTTCATTCAACCCGAATCACGAAAAAATGAAATGATTCAGAATTTCATCTTGCCTGGACTTGAAGATTTAGCTGTATCGCGAACTACGTTTGATTGGGGTATTCGGGTTCCTGGTGATCCATTGCATGTCATCTATGTATGGATTGATGCGTTATCCAATTATATCACTGCGTTAGGCTATGGTTCTTCGCAAACCGAACTCTTCGAGCGATATTGGCCAGCGGACATCCACTTGATGAGTAAAGAAATCGTTCGATTCCATACGATTTATTGGCCGATTATGCTTATGGCGTTAGATCTTCCACTACCCAAGCAGGTGTATGCACATGGCTGGCTATTGATGAAAGACGGGAAAATGTCGAAGTCAAAAGGTAATGTCGTGGATCCCGTCACATTGATTGATCGATATGGTCTTGATGCACTTCGCTACTATCTCATGCGCGAAGTACCTTTTGGTGCTGACGGATCGTTCACACCAGAGAGTTTCGTTGAACGAATTAACCATGATCTCGCCAATGATCTCGGTAATTTATTGAATCGAACACTGGTGATGGTGGACAAGTATTTTGACGGTTGGATTCCGGAATACGTGCCTTTGCAGCTAGACGTTGCAGGAAGCTTACTCGAGACGATTACTTCAACGGTTACGAAATATGAAGAAGCGATGGAGAAGCTTGAATTCTCTATCGCGCTTGCAACCGTATGGCAACTGATCGGCCGCACCAATAAGTTCATTGATGAAACAGAACCATGGTCGATGGCCAAAGATCCCGCCAAGCGCAGCATGCTTGGCTCGGTCTTGTATGCGCTGCTAGAATCGCAGCGCATCGTGTCCGTGTTGTTGCGTCCCTTCTTGACGAGGACGCCACAACTCATGTGGGAGCAGCTCGGTATCGCTGCTCACCACGATGTTGCACACTTGACTGCGTGGTCTAGTGTGCAAGGGTTCGGGCATCTGCCTTCTGGCATTAGTGTGCAGAAGGCAGAGCCGATGTTCCCTCGCTTGGACGTGGAGCCGGAAATCGGCTTCATCGCACAAGCGATGGCTAGCGGTGGCGCTAACAGCGCGCCACCGACCAAACCCGAAGCGACCGCTGACGCGTCGGGCGCTACTGCGCTTCCTGGGTCTACATCTAGCCCCACAGCATCGGGCGCTACTGCGCTTGCTGGGTCTACATCTAGCCCCACAGCATCGGGCGCTACAGCGCCTTCTGACCCGGCCAAAAGCGAAATTGATATAGATGATTTCATGAAAATCGAGCTTCGTGTAGCACAAGTGCTTAGCGCTGAACCCGTCAAAGGTGCAGATAAGTTACTGAAACTTCAGCTTGATCTCGGTTATGAGCAACGACAAGTCGTATCGGGGATAGCCAAGTTTTACTCACCTGAACAGCTTGTCGGTCGTAAAGTGATTTGTGTAACCAACTTGAAACCGGTGAAGCTTCGTGGGGAATGGTCGCAAGGAATGATTCTTGCAGCATCTATAGGAGATACCCTTACACTTACCACTGTAGCCAATGACATGCCCAATGGTGCAATCGTCAAATAAATGCTGTGTCCTCTTCCATGTAAGGATTATAAATAGTTGACTTCATTTTATATAAACGTATATAATAATAAAGTTAATAATAATCATTACGATTAAACAGGGAGGTTTTATTACAATGAAATGGAAAGTAATTTCACTTATCATGATTTTTACCTTAACGACGTCAGGATTAATCGGGTGTAGCACCACCAATCAAATCCAATTGGTTGAAGGCAAAGTAAATATCGTTACGAGTTTCTATCCGCTTTATGATTTCGCTCGTCAAATCGGTGGAGAATATGCACATGTGATTAACTTGGTTCCTGCAGGAGTGGAGCCTCATGATTGGACTCCCAAAAGTGGTGTCATGCGAAGTCTAACGAAAGCCGATGTATTTGTATACAGTGGCGTTGGCTTTGAAGGATGGGTCGATGACTTCCTCGGTAGCTTGAAAACCGATTCGTCCTTACTCGTGATTGAAGCTTCAGAAGGTTTAGCATTATTACCTGCAACCGAAGAAGCAGGTCATGAAGAAGAAGCAGGTCATGAAGAAGAAGCAGGTCATGAAGATGAGCATGCTCATGGAGCTTTCGATCCTCACGTGTGGCTTAGTCCCGTCAATGCGTTGCTTATGGCCGAACATATTCGCGATGGTCTCATTCAAGCAGATCCTGATCATCAAGTCGCATATGAAACAAATTTTGCGCAATTAGCTGAAAACCTCAAAATGTTAGATGAGAAGTTCCGTACGACACTGGCTTCTTTACCTCGTAATGAGATTGCTGTATCTCATGAAGCTTTTGGGTACTTATGCCATGAGTATAATTTGACACAAATGGCCATTATGGGTTTGTCTCCTGATGCAGAACCAACGGCGAAGAAGATACAAGAAGTGAATGCGTTTATTCAAGAACAAGGCATCACACATATTTTCTTTGAAGAACTCCTATCAGATAAATTAGCGAAAACACTAGCGAAAGATTTGAATATCGAGACAATGGTGTTAAGTCCAATCGAAGGTTTAACGGAGGAACAAGTCACTTCAGGTCAAAATTACATCTCACTTATGGAACAAAATTTGATAAATCTTACAAAAGCGTTACAATAGAAGATGTAACGATATACGATTGTTCTTACAAGTTAGGAGTAACACAATGACCTATCCATCCACTTCATGCCATCAAAACATCATTTCATTAGAAAATGTAGCTTACCGGTATGATCAACATGACGTATTCAGAAATCTTGATTTTCAAGTTCAAGAAAGAGACTTCGTAGGATTAATAGGTGCAAATGGTTCTGGGAAAACAACAATTTTGAAAATGCTTGTTGGTTTATTGAAACCAACTCAAGGGCGAATTCGATTATTCGATCAGCCTTTGGGTCAATTTCAAAATTGGGAAAAAATCGGTTACGTTCCGCAGAAAAACGCATTTAATCCGATGTTTCCTGCAACAGTTCGAGAAGTCGTCGAATCTGGACTTTATGGTAAAACATATGTGTATAAGCGAATATCCAAAATCGGGAAGCAACAAGTGCAAGACGCTCTCTTGGCTATGCGTATCGAAGACCTTGCCGAGCGGAAGATTGGTCAGCTTTCGGGTGGACAACAGCAAAGAGCATTTCTTGCTCGCGCAATTGTGAATAATCCGGAACTCTTGATTCTAGATGAACCTACGATCGGCATAGATGCAGATTCACAGCTTGGATTTTTCCAGATGATTCGACATATGCATCTCCATCACCACATGACATTCATCATGGTATCACATGATACCCAGATGATGGAGTCTTATTTAGGTGCAGAACCGTCAATGACGAATAACAAGCTGAAGTTTTTTGTCAAGCATACACACGAAGCTCAGGATTGTCGTGAAACCAATCTCACACATTCGATCGAACAAATGCGCGAATTAATTGGTGTGAGATCATGAAGCGCATGTATCGGTACAGTCTTTTACATAAAGGAGAAGTACATCTTGGATATTTTTAATGAGTATTTTTTCCAGAGAGCACTCATCGGCGGTTTATTAATTGGACTCGCGGCACCTTTGATGGGTATTTTTCTCGTGCTTCGTCGGTTATCGATGTTTGGAGATACGCTAGCGCACATTACGATTGCTGGAGTCGCTCTTGGATTTCTCATTAACGTATATCCGATTGCTGTAGGGCTCGTATTTACGATTTTGGCGTCATTTGCTATAGAGTATCTCAGGAAAGCCTACAAAACATATGCGGAGCTCTCTATGGCCATCATCATGTCTGGAGGCGTAGCGCTAGCTACAATGCTATTCACCTTAGGAAAAGGGTTCAACGTCAATGTGATGAGTTACTTCTTTGGAAGTATTTATACGTTAAACGTTGTGGATTTGTGGTTGATTTTTGGGGTATGTACAGTTGTTGTTGTTGCGATTATTATTCATTTCAAAGAAATGTTTTTGCTGTTTTTTGATGAAGATGCTGCGCGAGTAAGTGGGTTACCTTTGTCTACGTATAACATCGCCATTACAGTCCTTACTGCACTCGTGATTGCTGTATCCATCAAAATCGTAGGTGCGTTGTTGGTTTCTGCGCTCTTGACGATCCCTGCAGCTTGTAGCTTGCTCATTGCGAGAAGTTTCAAACATGCAGTCATCATGGCAGTCATCATTTCAGAAGTTTGTGTGTTCGCAGGTTTGACTTTCGCAGGTGTATGGGACTTAGCTCCTGGTTCAACCATTGTGCTATCCTTGATAGGCATGCTGATTTCGCTTATGATAGGTAAAAAGAGTTTCAAACTCTCATAATCTCCGTAAAGGAATGATTGCTTATGGATAATGTCAATGTGTGGATTGCTTTGTGGGCTGGATTTGCTTCTTTTATCTCCCCTTGTTGCTTACCTTTATATCCTTCTTTTATTTCGTATATTACAGGTATATCTGTTGCTGAGTTAAAAGCAGGTCGTGCTCAATCTTCTGTAAGAAGAACCACTATGCTTCACACATTAAGTTTCATCATTGGATTTTCAGTAGTTTTTTTTGCACTCGGTTATGCTGCAGGATTTGTGGGAGAAGCATTTCTTGATTATCGAGATTTCATGAGACAACTCGCAGCGATTTTAATTTTTGTGATGGGATTATTTTTGCTTGGTATTTTCCAACCCCAATTTTTAATGAAAGAACGTAAATTCCAGATGAAATTTCGACCTGCAGGATATATAGGGTCACTTTTGATTGGAATTGGCTTTGCTGCGGGATGGTCACCTTGTGTAGGACCGATTCTTTCCTCAATTTTAGCTTTGTCTGCTTCAGAACCCAGAGCGTGGCTGAACATGACGTTTGCTTATTCACTCGGGTTTGCTATACCCTTCTTCCTCTTATCTTTCTCTATTGGTTCTACGAAAGCTTTACTGAAATACTCTTCTGTGATGATGAAAGCAGGAGGAGCCGTCATGGTGGTCATTGCCATCTTGTTATATACCGACAAAATGACGCAAATCACCAATTATTTGAACGGCATTACACCGGACTGGCTCAAGTTTTAACATCATTACGTGAAGTATTCGATTTTTGCGTAGGGAAATATCGACATAATCTGAGCTGACAAAACTTCTTTCAATTGATGGGCTTGTTCATCGGGATATACATATTTCCCTTGTCCATAACGTCCCCACTTGTATTTTCTTTGTTCTTCATTCATTTCTAGCTTTGTTTTTGGGTATCTGAGTTGAATGACTCGTTTTGCTGTTTTCGTGAATCGATGTTGAATTAATTCAAAGGTCAAATCATGGATGGCTTCATGAGGAAGCGATCCGTGTAGATGGTGAAGTAAAGTCAAGTACTCCTCTTCCCAATGAGGAAACCACATAATAGGAGCAATGATAAACCCCAATGGATATCCGGCTCGAGCGACTTTGCTTGCAGCTTGAAGACGCTCTGTGAAATTCGAGGTGCCAGGTTCGAAGTTTCTTATAACATAATCTGCATTCACACTAAATCTAAATCGCGTGTGGTTGTTATGCTTCAAGGTAAGGAGTGGTTCGACATGATGGTACTTGGTCACGAAGCGTAACCTGCCTAGCGGTTGTTCACCCATGAATTCGATTAATTGCTGTAAAGATCCAGAAATATGTTCTAGTCCTACAGGATCAGTTGTACAGGCAGCTTCGAAACGAGTAATTTCAGGGGCTCTTTGATCGATATACGTTTGAGCCGCTTGCAAGATATCTGCCATGTTGACATACACACGTATATACGGTTTTGCTCCTAACGTTGTTTGTAAATAACAATAATGGCAGTGACCCATACAACCTGTAGCAATGGGAATTGCATATTCAGCTGAAGGAAAGGATGGTTCAAAGGTTAATGTTTTACGGATTCCGACTACAAGTGTTTTTTTCGCGATGCGGTATTTGTCGATATCCGATTCATCTGGGAGATCTCGAATTTGGTTATGAGAAGTTGTCATTTTTATTTCCAGGTTCAGTTGTTTAGCCCATGACATAATGTCTCGACCTTTGGGATAATCCATTGCTTCAGGTTCAAAGTATACGAGCTCGGGCATGAATTTTAAAGTTTCACGTAGGGGTGTAGACTTTATTTGTGCAGTCGTGTTTTCTGTAATCGTGTTTTCTGTAGTCATCACACTCTCCTTGATAAGCAGCTTCGTTTCGTTATAGTTTAACGATATTCCTTCTATTTCACTAAGGAAATGATGTCCGATTATGGAAGTATGTAATTGACCAATTTGCTTCCCTTCGTATATGATAGATGGACGTTAAATCTTATGTGTCATCTATACACATATACGTATCAGGGGGACTCGGATTTATGGCTACACCAACCATGGAGGATTATCTAGAAAGAATTTACAAGCTCATCGATGAGAAAGGATATGCACGTGTATCCGAAATAGCTGAAGGGCTTGAAGTTCATCCTTCTTCTGCAACGAAAATGATTCAGAAATTAGATAAAGATAAATACCTCGTCTATGAAAAATATCGCGGACTTATGCTGACACCCAAAGGTATGAAAATGGGGAAACGCCTCGTGGATCGCCATCAGTTACTTGAGGAATTTTTGACCATTATTGGTGTACATCCTGATCATATTTATAAAGATGTTGAAGGAATTGAACATCATCTGAGTTGGGATTCCATTACTTGTATCGAAGTGCTGATCGAATACTTTCGTAGAGATGGATCAAGACAAACAGAACTTTCCCACATTCGACAAGAATTAGATGCGGATGCTTAATGCATTCTGAGTTACATAGAACTGCCTTTCGACTAAACCACGATGATGCTATCCAACTTTTCACAGAGTAATTCTGCAGCATGCTGTGCACAATGTGTAAAGCAGAAGAGACTTGTGTGAGAGAGGAAGCCGAAGATTATGACTGATGAATTGTCGATTATCTTGCGAACTGTAGTCGCGATTGTGTCTATTTTTGTGTTAACTAAACTTTTAGGGAAAAGACAAATTTCCGAGTTGTCATTTTTTGAATATATTACAGGGATAACCATCGGTAGTTTAGCGGCCTACATTTGCTTGGATATTGAAGCGAATTGGTATTTAGGTCTTATTTCACTTGGAATATGGGTTATTTTTTCGATTGGTGTTGAATTTCTACAGCTCAAAAGTAAGTTAGCTCGTGATTTGATCGATGGGAAATCAAGTATACTCGTCAAAGACGGCAAAATCCTTGAAGATAATCTAGCCAAAGAACGGATCACTGTAGATGAATTGACAGAGCAGTTCAGAAAGAAAAATGTATTTCGTATTGCTGATGTAGAATTTGCTGTCATAGAACCTAACGGAGATATTAATGTGTTATTAACAGCTGAAAACCAACCGCTGACTCCTAAACATTTGGGTATTCAAGTTAATCCATTGCAAGAATCACAGACCGTGATTATTGACGGAGAAATTATGAATGAATCTCTAGCGACCATAGGCGTGAGTCGCGCATGGTTAGATACAGAATTGGACAAATTAGGAATTCCAGTAAACAACGTATTCATTGGACAGGTGGATGCATTTCGACAGTTATATGTTGATTTATATGACGATCAATTTAAAATCCCTCGACCTCAAGTTAGGGCATTGCTTTTAACGACTTTGAAAAAATGCCAAGCTGATTTAAGTTTATTCGGGTTATCTACGAAAGACCCAAAAGCGAAACATATGTATCACCAGTGCGCTTCGCAATTGCAAGCGAATATTGAACAATTGACACCACTTCTACATCGTTAAGTGATGATTAATTTTTTTGATGATCCAAGCATATAATGTGACAAGCCTTCTGGGGAGTTGTTATATGCTAGGCATACATAAGTATCTCGTTATCATCATAGGCAGTTTTTTTTTGGCCATCGGAATCCATTTATTTTTGATGCCACATTTGATCCTCGATGGAGGTCTGATTGGTATTGCGTTAATGATCAATTATTTATATGGCATGCGTATTGGGCTCGTTATTTTGCTATGTAGCTTACCGCTGTTTGTGTGTATGTGGCGGTTTGACCGAGAGATGGTCTGGGATAGCATGATAGGTATGATGGTTTCTTCGTTTATGATCGATGTGTGTGCACCTTTTCAATATGTGTTTATATATTATGTTTCCTTAACTGCACTGACGAGTTCTTTGATCGGCGGATTGTTGTTAGGTTTGGGATTTGGATTGATGTTGAGATACGATACCAGTACAGGAGGGATAGATCTCCTCGCACAATTCCTCGCTAAGAAGATGGGTTGGAATATGGGGATAATGATCTTATTGTCAGACGCGATCATCATAGGTCTAGGAGGTATTCTCATTTCGCTCGAAACACTATACTATTCGTTAATCACGATCGCTTCAGGAGGATTTACCACGTATGTACTCACTTTAAATAAATACAAAAAGTAAACACATCATAATTACACCCTTCAACGGCATATGTTCTTAGAGAGCTAGCTTTTCTTGTTTGTGAAGCTTCTAGGAGGATGAGATGAAGATCAATGCTGTGTTTGAAGGTGGTGGCGTCAGAGGGATCGCGCTTGCAGGTGCAGTCCATGGAGCGATGCTCGCAGGGATTCAGTTCGATCAAGTGGCAGGCACAAGTTCTGGAGCGATCACTGCTGCTTTTCTGGCAGCAGGATATCAAGGTGAAGAAATGAAGAACCTGATTCTCCAAACACCTTTCCAAAAATTCTTACAGCAATCGAGTTTGATCCGAAAATGGATGTATGGACCTATGCTCAGATTGTTATGGAAGAAAGGTCTCTACTCAGGACATGCGCTTGAACAGTGGGTACAAGAAAAACTACAAGCCAAGCGGATTCGAACATTTGGTGATTTGCGCACGAACCAACTCCGCATCGTTGCTTCAGACATTTCAACAGGTAAACTATTAGTCTTACCTGAAGACATCGAACAATATGGGTTTGATCCCAAACAATTATCGATTGCACGAGCTGTTCGTATGAGTGCAAGTATTCCTTATTTCTTTGATCCTGTGATCATCCATCCAAAAATAAAAGACACCCAGCGTCGGGTATCTTTTCATCGCAGTTGCATTTATGTAGTTGACGGTGCTTTACTAAGCAATTTTCCGCTGTGGATTTTTGATCAAGGAGTTAAAGAATCTGAACATCCCGTAATTGGTTTCCAACTGGTTGGCAAGAATGAATTCCATAAACGTGAAATTAAAGGGCCTCTATCCATGATGCAAGCATTGATCGAAACGATGCTTAGTGCACATGATGAAAGATATATTGAGAAGAACAACCGAATTCGAACAGTGAAAATTCCGACTCTTGGTATTAGCAGTACCCAATTCGAATTATCTACGTCCATGAGTATGTCTTTGTTTCAGTCCGGCGAAGATGCAGCGAACCGATTCTTCAAACAATGGCATGGTGCGCACTAATGCGGTTTGGGTGGGTCATCATCTTTTTTGGAGCCTTGAATCACACGGAATCGATGAGTAGCTCTCTTTGTAGGAGTATGTGGTTTTCGCGAACGGTTCCATTGAAGCAGGTTACGCCATTTCTGTGGAGGGAATTTGTATAACAAGAAAATCAATCCCAACACAATGATAGGGATCAGGTATTGTTGAAAATTCACCAAGATCCCAATGATGATAAGTAAGAAGATGACATACGTCCACGTAGAGAATCGGGTTTTCATGATTTCACATCGATTATTCGCTTTTCTGCATCCAACATCCGCTGAAAAGAAGCAATCGACACTTCGACTTGAGCATCTTCAGGTTGCTTGGTGGTGAGTTTTTGTAACCAGAGTCCTGGATATCCTAAATATCTCAGTACAGGCACATCTCTGAATGAGTTGGTCACGCGAAGAACCTCATAAGACACACCCAACACCAGAGGTAGCAACAGCAATCGTTGCAGGATTCGTTCTAGCATTGAATCATACTGCATAAACGAATAGACGATCACACCAACAATGACTGTAAATACGATGAAACTACTGCCACAGCGATAATGTAACGTGCTGAATTTCTGTACATTCGAGACGGTTAATTCAAGTCCTGCTTCATAGGCACTGATAACTTTATGTTCTGCGCCATGGTATTGAAATAATCGTTTGATCAATGGAGTCAAAGAAATAAAGTAAATATATCCAACAAGTAAAATCATTTTGATGACACCTTCGATAAGGTTATGCATGATCTGATTCTCAAATAGACGAGAGAATAATAATTGTTCGATGATAGCTGGAACTAATGTAAAAATGAATTTACCGAACACAAAAGACAATACACCAATGACAGCAACACCTAGGATCAATGAAAACTGAGTAACGATACTTTCTTTTTTAGGTTGCGCAGGCTTGGGATTATTGCTTTCGTCTCCATCCGCATACACTTCAGCAGAATAGTTCAAGTGCTGTGCACCTTTTGCACTGGCTTCAATAATACCAACAATCCCGCGAACAAAAGGGATTTTTTTGAGTGGTTGTATCCATCCCCAATCTGTACGGGGAATTTCAAGAAAATCAAGAGAGCCGTCTTTGCGCCGAACCGCAGTAACATGAACATGTTTACTAGCGAACATTACGCCTTCGATAACAGCTTGTCCTCCATAGATTGCATTCGTTTTTGGCACTTATTTTCACCTTCTCTGTGAGTTCTGTTCTTTACATTACGTATGCTTTCATTGTAACGGATATTTAAATTTATTGCTACCTCTTGCAATTAGCGACGCAAACGACTTGCGGATATCGGAATACACCGTTGATCACACGATTACATATACCCAAGCTCATCAAGTTGTGGTAAAATAAGCGAGATATAGCGAGAAACGGTGGTGATTCGTGTTGAAACAAATACTAGTAATCCATGGCCCTAACCTTAATTTGCTAGGGAATCGTGAACCGGATGTATACGGGAAAATGTCGTTAGCCGATATCGAACAGCGATTAGTGCAACTTGCTGCATCATTGTCCATTGAGTTAGAATTTTTTCAATCTAACCATGAAGGCTATATTATCGATCGAATTCAAGCTGCCAAGGGTCATCAAGACGGGATTCTGATTAACCCTGCTGCATTTACCCATTACAGCTATGCGATTCGAGATGCAATATCCGCGGTACATATTCCGACTGTAGAAGTACATCTATCTAACATACATAACAGAGAATCGTTTCGACATCAGTCTGTGATTGCACCAGTTGTCATTGGACAAATTGCTGGTTTTGGAGTAATGAGCTATGAATTAGGATTACGTGCTTTAGCTCAACATCTCTAATGGAGGTTTAAGATGTATTCGCAAAGATTACAACGTTTACGTGAACGCATGAGTGAATTACAACTGCCCGCATTATGGATTACGGATTCATATAACCGTGCATATATGACTGGTTTTACAGGTTCATCCGGCTATGTACTGGTTACGCTAGATCGCGCTTTTTTACTAACTGATTTTCGTTATAGGGTGCAAGCAAAGACGCAAGCAGGACACTGTGAAATTGTAGAACATGCATCAAATGTGAAATTAACGATCCTTGAAATTCTCCATGAACTGGGGATACAACAGCTTGCATTCGAACAAACCCATCTTACCTACCAAGATTATCTAGACTATACGGCGCAGCTTGCAGACATTCAGTTCATCCCAGTGAAATCGCCTATTTATGAGTTACGTATCATCAAAGATACCGAAGAATTACGGATCATGCAAGAAGCTGCTCATTTAGCAGATGCAGCTTTTTCTCATATATGCACAAAGCTTCAGCCCGGGATTTCCGAGAAAGCCATTGCGCTTGAACTCGAAATATTTATTCGCCAACAAGGTGGAACTTCGACTTCATTTGATACGATTGTTGCATCTGGAGAGCGCTCTGCATTACCTCATGGAGTTGCAAGTGAGCGCAAATTGCAAAAGAATGAATTTCTTACATTGGATTTCGGTGCCTACCTCAAAGGGTATTGTTCAGACCTTACGCGAACGGTCATGATGGGTCAACCATCAGATAAGCATCGAGATGTGTATCAGATTGTTCTTGAAGCACAAATGAACGTATTAGACCATCTCAAGCCTGGCATGACAGGTGCACAAGGTGATGCTCTTGCTCGTGATGTGATTGAGCATTACGGATATGGGGATCAGTTCGGTCATGGAACTGGACATGGTTTAGGCATGCAAATTCATGAAGCACCTCGACTATCCAAACAAGATATGACGATTTTGAGACCGGGTATGGTTGTCACTGTTGAACCTGGCATCTACCTCCCTGGCTTTGGTGGAGTAAGAATTGAAGACGATGTGCTGATTACAGATACAGGCATTCAGCGATTAACGCATGCGAACAAACAATTTCTGATTATGGATTAACGGAGGGAAAACAAGTGATTTCAGTTAATGATTTTAAAACAGGAGTAACCATTGAAGTGGATTCAGATCTTTTTACAGTGATAGAGTTTCAACACGTGAAACCAGGAAAAGGTGCAGCGTTTGTGCGTACGAAACTAAAAAATATTCGTAACGGGAACACCGTCGAAAGAACTTTCCGCGCAGGTGAAAACTTAAGTCGTGCACATATTGAAAATCGCGAAATGCAATTTCTTTATGCGAGCGGTACTGAGTATACATTTATGGATACTGAAACCTATGATCAAACCACTCTTCCTATCAAGAAATTAGAATGGGAAATCAATTTTTTGATTGAAAACATGAACATTAATATCATGTCGTATCAAGGAGAAATTATCGGGATTTCATTGCCGAATAGTGTTCATTTGAAAGTTGTTGAAACGGAACCAAGTGTTAAAGGAAACACATCACAAGGAGCACTTAAGAGTGCGAAACTCGAAACAGGGTTAAGTGTACAGGTGCCTATGTTCATTAATGAAGGTGATGTGTTGGTGATCGATACGCGCGAAGGCAAGTATTCTTCTCGAGCCTAAGTGTTTGGAACACTACGTAAGATGTGATAATGTGAATGATTCGATGAGGAGTGAATAAGCGTTGTCTCTCATTGTAATGAAATTTGGCGGTAGTTCAGTCGGAGATGCTGAACGTATGAAACGTGTCGCAAAGCGAATCATAAAACGTAAACAAGAAGGCCATCGATGTGTCGTTGTCGTCTCAGCTATGGGAGACACCACAGATGAATTGATTGATTTATCAAAGCAAATTGTTGAAGGCACACCTCCGTCACGAGAAATGGATATGTTGTTATCTACAGGAGAGCAAGTATCGATGGCATTACTTTGCATGGCCATTCGTACGTTCGGCGAAGAAGCAGTGAGTTATACGGGTTGGCAAAGCGGGATCTATACAGAGCCTATTCATGGCAAAGCCAAAATCACTACGATTCAACCAGATCGCATTGTGGATGCTCTTCATCGCAATCAGATCGTGGTTGTAGCTGGATTCCAAGGAATGACGGTTGCAGGAGAAATTACAACTCTCGGACGTGGTGGTTCAGATACGACAGCGGTTGCTCTTGCTGCAGCGATACAAGCAGATTTATGTGAAATATATACAGATGTTGAAGGTGTGTACACAACTGATCCACGAGTTGTTAAAGTAGCTCGCAAGCTCAATGAAATTTCTTACGATGAAATGTTAGAACTTGCTCATCTAGGAGCTGCTGTACTACACCCTCGAGCAGTCGAGTATGCGAAGAACTATCAAGTCACACTTGTCGTGCGCTCTAGTTTTTCGGATCAAGAAGGCACTCATGTAAGGGAGGATGCATCGATGGAACAAGGTATGGTTGTACGAGGGATTGCTTTTGATAAAAACGTCATAAAAGTAAATATACTTGGGGTACCAGAAAGACCTGGACAACTTGCTCAAGTGTTTTCAGCGCTTGCGCAAGCACAGATCGATGTAGACATCATTGTTCAAAGTGGCGTCATGCATGGTTCTGCAGACTTTTCTTTCACGATATCTGCTGTTGATCATGAACGAACAATGAACGTATTACTTCATATACAGCCGATTGTGGGATATCGCGAAGCGACTTCTGAAACAGATCTAGTCAAAGTGTCTATTGTTGGAGCAGGGATGGTAAGTACACCAGGAGTCGCAGCAACGATGTTCGAGGTTATTTCGAACTTAGGCATTAGTATTTCTTTAGTGAGCACGTCTGAAATCAAAATTTCATGTGTGATTGAACAATCACAGCTCGTGGAAGTTGTCCGAGCTTTGCATACAGCATACGGACTTGATTCATCAGATCAAGCATTTATTGGTGGTCCTGCCGATCGCAGGTAAGCGCGATGCGCTAGAGGAATCGGATTTCGACGAATCGTTACTCCAATTTATCTGATATCAATACCATCAATTTTAATAGGAATGCCGTAATGCCTGCAGCCATAAGCGGTCCTACAGGTATGCCTCGCATGAAGAGAATGCCAAATATTGATCCCATCACAAGACCCACGATCAACTGTGGGTCTATTTTTAGTAATTCGAGACCTTTTCCATTCATATACGTAGCTAATGCACCACCGATTAATGCAATAATGCCTGGCCAAGTGGTGAATACGGAAATGACATCTCGATACGAGATTTTGCCGCTGGCAAATGGAACTAATACGCCGATCGTTAAGAAAAGCAAGCCGAGCTCAAGTCCTCTGCGCTCGATTGCAGGTAAATACCGTTCGAGCATAAATAGCTTGATAACAAG
Source organism: Paenibacillus alvei (assembly GCA_945881905.1). Taxonomy (GTDB): domain Bacteria; phylum Bacillota; class Bacilli; order Paenibacillales; family NBRC-103111; genus CAMCVV01. The sequence continues at coordinate 19,910 of CAMCVV010000002.1, read as the reverse complement.
TAATATACAAGCCGCTGTTGCAATAATAGGAGAACGCCCTATGAGACCAATCACGATTAAAATCACGAGCAGAATATCGCCATTCATGCATTAGCTCCTTGTCTTCATATATTCAATCCAGTATATGAGCAGACCCGAGTTATAGAACATGCATCCAGGCTTCATGGATGGGTCTAGGCTTCTTGGATGGATTCATCGTTAATCAATGATGGATTGAAATGTTGCATGCCTTGGCACGTAAGTATCGGCACAGTAGAAATGACATTCAACTGTGCACAATAAGTGAGATCTGCTTCACTCCCGAGCGCAACAAGGTTCTTCCCATTCGAAGACATGAGCAGATAGGATTCAAGGAACGGTTTGCAATTTTGGTAACTGACTTGCATGGCTATCCCTAAGTCATTCAAGATGATGGAGGGGATACCGCATATTACCTTCAGTTGTTCAATGATACAACCTGCGCACAATCCATCCTCCAAAGAAAATGCATCATCGGTCCCAGCACACAAAATCACGACATCACGTTGCAATGCCGAAGCAACCTCTGCACAAGCGAAGCTATTGATGAAAGCGCCAGCGAGCACATGAGCTGCAGGAGATGCAGATTGAATTGCTCTTGTTCCGTTTGTCGTTGTCATGACGATGGTTCGATGGGCGATGTCGGTTGTTCGATACTCCAGAGGTGAATTACCTATATCGAATCCAGCTATTCGTTGACCGCATCGTTCTCCTCCTAGGAGGCACTCGCGGTTATTTATGTTCATAGACTGTTTGAATTGAAGCGCTTCTTCAACTGTGGTTGCAGGGATAACTGTGTGACATCCATGTGCTAGTGCTGTAATGATCGTACTTGTTGCTCGAAGCACATCAACCACAATGACAGTTTTTTGATGCAACTGATGATGGTTCGTTTCATGAACCGTTCCGATTACTTCGACGAGCATGGGTTTTCTCGCTCATGAGCATTCATTGCAAATGATTCAAAAGTATCTGATCGAAGACCTCTTCGCAGTGCTTCTAATGAAATCACGTCTTGGGCAGCAATGTTACCTAAATGGACACAGTTACCTAATAAGTGTAGGAGCTGAACTTGTTGTGATAATAGAGGTGCTTCCCATAGCAATTGATGGCGTTGATGAGGTGGTAATCTAGCAAGCATATGTTCCACTTCGTCATCTCGGCATAATCCGTGTTGATCGAATACACCGATGCCTAATCCCGACTCTCTTGCTTCAATCGTTACGAGTTCTGCGCCATAATACAGATCGGCATCACATGTTTCAGCGAACTCATGATGATCCATAGGGATATCTTTGTTTTTCTTACCAAACTCTGTCAAGACATGAAGTCCCTCTTCAAGACCATGTAGAATCATTTCGTTACGTTTTCGTCGATCCAATGCTAGGGTACCATCCGAAATCTCTATACCTGTAAACCCAAGAAACAAGATCATGTCAAAAAACTCAGTAATCGCTTGTTGATGCAGAGCTATTTCGAAGAATGTCCCTCCGGGCAAGATGGTGACATCGTATTCTCGAGCTAACGCTATTTTTCGTTTTAGGAGAGGTAGAGGATACAACACAGCTGTGCCAAAGCCGATCTTCACATAATCAATATATGGACCGGCAGTTTCAAGTAAATCTTCAAATCCATTCCATCCTAAGCCTTTATCAATGACCATTGTTTTTCCATGAATTCTTGGCTTGCTTTCTCGATGTGTTGAAGGATCGATTAATTTCGAGCTCCAGACCCATTCCTGCGTTCCTGGCATAGTTCCATCTCCCTGTAATCGGATGTTCGACTCCTAAATCATCATATGCATGAGCAAGATGATGGTGCCCAATATGATAAAATCCCTCTGTTAGGCATAAGCTAGAAAGGAACATACACGAGAATGATATAGAAGGGAGGCCAGTACGTGTTCAACAAAATTGTTCTAGGGATCTCCACGGTAAGGCTCATGTCAGGATCCATAGAGATTATCGCTGCTTTGATGATGTTGCGATATAATCACATCGAAAAAACACTGTTGATCAATACGAGCCTTGCTCTGGTGGGTCCATTCGTATTATTAACGACGACGACCATTGGTTTGATCGGTGTAGCAGATAAATTATCGATCAGCAAAATGTTATGGGTGCTACTCGGGATGAGTTGTCTATTTATCGGTATTTTAAAAAAATAATCATAAGAGGTAAGTTCACGCATACATTATTGTACAAGACCCCACAAACGGAGGCATCCATGCTACTCGAACCTGTCCAAGCTATTCTTCCACTTAACTTAAAGCAAATCATCTATTCATTACCTCAAGGAATAAAGGAAGGGCTTGAAGAAATCCGAATACGCAAGCAGAGACCTCTTGAAATATGTTCGCGTAACCATGTGTTTTTCGTGAACCAGCAAGCAGAGGTTGTCAAAGCTCCTGAGTTAGCTTATCAGCCTACTCCAGAAGAGTGCAAGTGCTTACTCGAATTGTTGACCAACCATTCGTTATATTCGTTTGAAGAAGAATTAAAACGGGGTTTCATTACAATTCCAGGTGGTCATCGTATTGGTTTCGCAGGACGGACTTTACTTGATGGAGGAGAGGTAAAGCTGGTTCGTGATGTGGGTTCTTTCAATATTCGGATTGCTAGAGAAATACGTGGCGTAGGTGAACACGTACTTACGCAATTGCTTGATCATGATCAAGCAGGAGACCGCATCCATCACACCTTGGTGATCTCCTTGCCTCAGCAAGGCAAAACAACGCTCTTACGAGATTTAGCTCGTTTGATGAGTTATGGCGACGCACATCCCTTATCAGGGGGATTCCCTCGGAAAAGCTTCAAGGTAGGCATCGTCGATGAACGTTCAGAAATTGCAGCTTGTGTGAAAGGCAATCCTAGCTTCGACCTAGGTCCGAGAACTGATGTGATGGATGCATGTCCCAAAGCAGTTGGGATGATGATGATGATTCGCTCCATGTCACCCGAAGTACTTATTGTAGACGAAATCGGGAGAAAGGAAGATGTCCAAGCGATTCAAGAAGCTCGATTTGCAGGGATTTCAGTCATTGCCAGTGCGCATGGAGCGCATCTTGACGATATTCGGCGAAGACCCATTTTGCTTGAATTGATCGCATCGTGTACTTTTCAAAGGTATGTTGTTATTCATCGACATGCAAATGGCCAAGCCCAATACAGCATATTTCATGCAGATGGGAGAAGTGTCGAATTCAAACAAGGTGATCGATTGAAGAGAGGTTGAATGCGAATGCTCAAAAGCGTGGGCATCATGGGAATCCTATTTGCGTGCACCATGTTCGGATATGTAAAAGCCTCTTATTTCGCTAAAAGACCTCAGCATATTCGGCAATTCATCGTGGCATTGCAAAGAATAGAAACAGAAATTGTGTATGCACAAACACCTTTACAAGAAGCATTTTTGCACGTAAGTGCACAGGTATCTGAACCTTTCGCAGAAATGTTTCAAGTGATGTCTTCTCGATTACAGAATCATCAAGGGACTCCGCTTTGCGAGATATGGAAACAAAGCTTACAGGCTTGTTGGCAACATGCAGCATTAAAAAAATCAGAATTTGAAATTGCTGTTCAATTAGGGCATGTCTTAGGTGTATCGGATTATCAAGATCAAGTGAAGCACTTACGCCTAGCCATAAGTCAATTACAAGCTGAAGAATCAGAAGCAAGGCAAGAACAGCAGAAATACGAGTCGATGTGGCGGAGTCTGGGGTTATTAATGGGAGCACTCATCGTTATTTTGATGTACTAAAAGAGGTGCCACGAATGAATATAGATGTGAATGCGATATTCCAAATTGCAGGAATTGGCATCATTATTGCCATGATTCATACCGTTTTGAAGCAGATCGGCAAAGAAGATATTGCACATTGGGTGACGTTAATTGGGTTTGTTGTTGTGCTTTTTATGGTGGTAAGAATGCTAGATCACTTGTTTCGAGAAATCAAATCCATATTTTTGTTCCAATAGGCGGTCTACATGGATATTTTACAAATTGTAGGTATAGGTTTATTTGTAACTATCTTAGCGATCCTTGTGAAAGAGCAAAAACCATTATTCGCTTTTTTATTGACGACCTTCACAAGTATCATGATTTTTTTGTTCTTGATTGGCAAGATTTCTTCTGTCATTCATTCATTGGAGGCTCTCGCTTCAAAGTCAGGAATCAACCAAATGTTCTTAAAAACTATTCTCAAAATCATAGGAATTGCATATATTGCTGAATTTGGTGCGCAAATTGTGCGAGATGCAGGACAAGAATCGATTGCAGCCAAAATTGAATTATCCGGAAAAATCATGATTATAGCGATGGCCATTCCGATCATCTCTGTGATTGTAGAAACCGTAGTGACGTTGCTACCCGCTTAAGGAGCTTTCTACATGATGTCGAACATATATGATCCACGATGGATACTAAGGGAACTTGTCATTGTTCTGTCTGTGATGATAGCGTTGCAATGGGTGCAAGCAACTCACGCGAATTCACCTGCATCCTCCATGATGGATGAACAAGTTACACACATACATACGGATGATGTGGAACAATATTGGTCGACATTGTTGAAACAATATGGTGGGTATTTCCCGGAAAATAACTCACCAACTTATAAAGATTTACTTCAAGGGATTGCAAGCTTTCAAATATCTCAAGTGTGTATGGCTTTGTTACGTTATTTTTTTCATGAAGTGTGGGCGAATAGTAAGCTACTTGCCACGTTAGTTTTGTTAACCTTATGTAGTATGTTACTCGAGACGATTCAACATTCATTCGAAAAAAACACAGTCAGCAAATTGGGTAACACCATGACCTACATGGTGCTTATGATCATTGCTTTAAACAGTTTTCGCCTTGCTCTCGATGTGGCCCAATCAGCCATTTCTAAGATGATTTCATTTATGATGGCTTTGATACCTATGTTACTCTCATTGATGGCTTCTATGGGTCATGTTACGACTGTAGCGATTATTCATCCGTTGATGATTTTTATGATTCATTCAGGTGGCGCCCTCATTTCATTTGTTGTTTTTCCATTATTGCTTTTCTCGACTGTTCTGCATGTGGTCACAACAATGAGCGTAACATACAAATTGACTGCACTAGCTAATTTCTTACGTAACATGGGCTTACTTATTCTTGCAGCGTTCGCTACGATATTTCTAGGTGTAATTTCTGTTCAATCTGCAACGGGTGCGATTCAAGATGGTGTAATGATTCGCACAGCAAAGTATATAACGGGAAATTTCATACCTGTAGTAGGCAGATTGTTCTCAGATGCTGCGGAGACAGTGATCGGTGCCTCGTTACTAGTCAAACACGCAGTAGGTTTATCTGGAGTTGTGATTATCGGGATGCTCTGTATATTTCCAGCTTGCAAAATCATAGCGATTGCTTTGATGTATTATTTAGCTGCAGCAGTCATCCAACCATTGGGCGATCATCCAATCACGTCTTGTCTGCAAACAATTGGAAAAAGCTTGATTTTTATATTTGCAGCATTAGCAGTTGTCGGGTTGATGTTTTTTTTAGCGATCACGATCATGATTGCGTTGAGTAATGTGACAGTGATGTTGCGGTGATTTCGTATAATCTCATGAGGTGAATGATGTGGATTGGCTAGGGAGCTGGATACGTTCTCTGATTATCATTATTTTGTTAGCAACATGTTTTGAATTCTTGCTTCCTAACAATCAGATGCAGAGATATGTGAAAACCATTGTAAGTTTGTTCATTTTGTTAATGATTCTTTCGCCGATTCTGATGTTCTTTCAACGTGATTGGGATACAGATCTATGGCTTCAAACCATAGAATCGAAACAAAGCAACATGCGTACGAATAACAAACTTGAATTAGATGCGATTTTACAAGAAGGAGATCGTTTGAAATCTAACCACCGAACAACGGCAATTGAACACGTTGAACAACAACTCGTTCAGCAAATCACAGATGAACTACAGCCCCAGACGAATTATAAGGTTGCACATGTCGAAGTGAAACTAGATTACCAGACGGATGTACCGACGCTTACAGGCATTCATGTGACACTTCAACACATCGATCACCAGACAGCAGACAACCCAAGGCATAACGATGATAAAGTTGGTTACATGGTGAAATCGATTAATCTACCCAAAGATATCGATCTACCTCAGATTATCGAGATATCCACAACGATCGAACCCCTATATGACGCGGCATCTACACATTCATTCAACACTACGCATACCAGACAACCAGAGGTTCAACTTCATGAACTCGATCAGCATCCGTTGGTCACTTCAGAACAACTACAGATTGAATATCAGAAGCTATCACTGATCATTTCCCGCGATTGGCAACTTAACCCTGCACACATTTATTTTCATTTCCAAGAAAGTGAAAAGTGAAACGAGGTGAGCATTTGAACAAATGGTTGCACTGGATAGAGAACAAACTCGGCTCATCTGCAGGGAGTACTCGGAAATCTACTACGTTTATTTGGCTCTTTCTCATCATTTTGTTAAGTGTTGCATTGATGCTATTCAATTCGTTCATCACAGTCAAAGATGCTCAGATACTGACAGACACTACATCTGAATTTCAACCGATGTCTACGCCAGTATTACAGAACAAAGGAGGATCAGAAGACAAGCACCCATTTCAAGCCTACGAAGAAGCATATCAACAGGAACTTGTTTTCATTTTACAAAAAATGGTAGGTGTAGGTGAAGTTGAAGTGATGGTAACGATTGAATCGACGGAAGAAGTGGTCGTGGATAAGAATTTTCAAAACACACAAAGAACGACAACAGAACGAGACACCAAGCAAGCTTCTCGGCAAATTTCAGAAGTTACTCATAATGGCGAAGTCGTCTTATACCAAGTTTCGGGGAATGAGCAGCCTTTAGTGTTGAAGCAAATTCAGCCTAAGATTAGAGGAGTAATTATTGTAGCAAACGGAGCCGAAAATTTAGTTGTCAAAAAAATGATTATAGAAGCAGTTGAAAGAGGCTTAGATGTAGCACCTCATCGCATTTCTGTAATACCAAGAAAGCAAGGGTAAACAGTTCGAAACACATTGTGCTTGACATGAAGGAGGACATCACTTTGAATTCAAAACGACAAACCATTTGGTTAGTTTCTATGCTAGGCTTGATGGTCGTTTTATCCGCCTATTACTTATTAACCGAGGACATAAAAAGCTTTGATTTTACAGCTTTACAAGGGAATCCAGACTTGATTTCAGAGGTAAAGGTAGACATCGAGTCTTCAGTTCATGACCCTCAATTCGAGCTACAAGATGATCAGACTTCTACTGCGGATGAACGTATCTTACAACAGATGCATACGCAACAAACATCAGCGAACGATTATTTCCTTTCTATACAAATGAAAAGACATGAGGAGTTGAAGAAACAAACAGAGCACTTACTGAACACGATTACAGATCATAAACAAAATCCAGAATCGGTCGTCACCGCGACGAACCAATTAGAAACGATTTCAGATCTTCAAGAGAAAATTGATCATGTTGAAGAAACACTACTTCGAGACTTTCCGCAAGCGGTTATTTTGCAAGAAGGTGATGATTGGAAAGTGATTGTTCAAGCGAAGAAGCTAGAGAAAAGTCAAGGAGTCAGCATTGTAGATCTTATGATGGAACAACTTCAAGTAAACCCAGAACACATCCAATTGCATTACATGAGCCCTTAAGATGCTTTGAAAAAAGTGTGAAGAAGAGTCCGGATAAACTGGACTCTTTCCAATTGATACGTTTATGGGTATAATACATACGTTAGCTAGCTTTATCTTTGAAAATAGTTATCAAACTGTTAAGGAGTGACTTGGATGTATAAATTAAGTGAAATTAGAGAGTTAATCAAGATGGTTGATCAATCAACACTGCAAGAATTAGAAATTCAAAATGAAGGGTATCGCCTATTGATTCGCAAACCCAATCCTCCGGAGACGATGAATCTAACGCCATATGTTCAACAGCCGCTTGTTCAATCACCATCGATCGGTGTCAACCAACACGAAGCAGTGCATGTTATTTCCCAAACAGAAGCAAATAAAATACAAATTGAAAACAATGCATTACATAAGATTGTCTCACCCATGGTTGGAACATTTTACACAGCTTCATCTCCAGGTGATGCTTCATTTGTGACAATTGGTTCAAAAGTTACTGAGAAAACTGTTGTATGTATCGTCGAAGCAATGAAATTAATGAATGATATCGAAGCAGAGATTAAAGGTGTTATTACAGAAATTTTAGTTGAGAATGGTCAACTTGTCGAATATGGCCAACCGTTATTTCTTGTGAGACCGGATTAGTTGTTGCTTAGGAGGACAGAATATGAAATTCAACAAAATACTTATTGCTAATCGCGGAGAAATTGCCGTACGCATCATCAGAGCATGCAAAGAACTTGGTATATATACGGTTGCTGTATATTCGGAAGCGGATCGAACAGCAATGCATGTAAGAATGGCAGATGAAGCTTATTGTATTGGACCTACTGCATCTAAAGATAGTTATCTACATTTTGCCCACATCATGACAGTGGCAACGTTAACTGAAGCAGATGCCATTCATCCAGGCTATGGTTTTTTATCAGAGAATGCAGACTTTGCTGAAATCTGCGAAAAATGCAACATTACTTTCATTGGCCCTTCATACCAAGCCATCCAACGGATGGGTGATAAATCCGTAGCGAAGATAACGATGAAAGAAGCGAATGTTCCTGTTATCCCTGGATCAGAAGGAATCGTGGATCAGATTGAAGATGCTATCCAGATCGCAAGTCAGATTGGATACCCAATTATTATCAAAGCTACTGCAGGTGGCGGAGGCAAAGGCATTCGGATTGCCGATAGTGAAGAAATGCTTGTCACCCAATTCACGCAAGCGCAACAAGAAGCTAAGAACGCTTTTGGTAATGCTGGTGTATATCTCGAGAAATATTTGACTGGTATGAAGCATGTAGAAATTCAAATCATGGCAGATAAACATGGCAATGTGGTTCATTTAGGTGAACGCGATTGTTCGATTCAACGTCGCAGACAAAAACTAATTGAAGAAGCGCCTTGTACAATCTTGACACCTGAAGTACGTAATGCAATGGGCGAGGCTGCGATCCGGGCAGCAAAATCCGTCAATTATTGTGGAGCGGGAACTCTCGAATTCTTGCTTGGACAAGACAATGAATTTTACTTTATGGAAATGAATACGCGCATACAAGTTGAACATCCCGTTACTGAGATGGTGACAGGCATTGATTTAATCAAAGAAATGATCCATGTCGCTGAAGGCCATCCTCTTTCTTTTTCGCAATCCGACATCCGCATTCAAGGATGGTCGATCGAATGTCGAATTAATGCAGAGGATCCAGAGAAGAATTTCATGCCTTCGGCAGGTCAAATCGGCTTTTATTTACCTCCAGGCGGATTTGGTGTAAGAGTCGATAGCGCTGTGTATTCGGGTTATTTCATACCTCCTTATTATGATTCAATGATTGCAAAATTAATCGTCTGGGCGCCAACTCGTTCAGAAGCGATAGCTAGAATGCAAAGAGCGCTTGATGAGTATTCCATTGAAGGTGTGAAAACAACAATTTCCTTTCACAAAAAACTGCTTACCCATCCTGTATTTGTAGCGGGTCATCATGATATTAAATTTTTAGAAGAGTCTATGCTATAGGCTTCTTCTCATCAATATTCATTTGAGATAATGACAGGATAATGGTATATTGATTACCAGTACAACATGAGGAGGTGCTATTGATGCCTACCATCGATCCAGATTATGTAAGAACTGATTTAGGAACCATACAAATTGCACCAGAAGTGATCGAAATCATTACAGGATTGGCTACTGTTGAAGTACAAGGTGTTGCTGGAATGAGCGGAGGTTTTGTCGGAGGAATTGCTGAGCTTTTAGGTCGAAAGAATTTATCTAAAGGTGTAAAAGTAGAAGTCGGACAAAAAGAAGCGACGATCGAAGTGTCGATCATTATTGAGTACGGCGCGCGGATACCAGATGTTGCTCATCAGATTCAACGTAGTGTTAAGATAGCGATCGAGACGATGACTGGAATAGTCGTGAAAGAAGTCAATGTCCAAATTCACGATGTACATTTTGATGCAACTACGAAGAAATCCCAAGATGAAGATCATCATTCATCCAGAGTTCGCTAGCACTCATTTGATTTGATGGGAACCCCCCCTCTCCTGAAGCAGAGGGATTTCCTCTCATAGAGGAAGGAGCAAACACGTGTGATCAATATCATAGATAAGCTACTGTTATTCATCTATAGCTTTATTATTTTTTGTGTAGCAGGTCTATTCTTATTTATTTCTAGCAGTTGGATGAAACTGACAACTACACGTGCGATGCTCGAAAGTCTGTACTTTGATAAAGGACCGGCTTATACTACCATTAGTATGAGTATTGTACTTTTGCTTATCAGTTTTCGCTTTATGTGGGTAATTGTGCGAAGTCGTCGTGCGCAAGGACCAACCATTAATCAAAGGAATGAATTCGGGGATATCAAAGTCACACTAGAGACCATAGAAAACTTATCTCTCAAATCAGCATCCAAAGCTCGTGGTTTAAAAGACGTAAGAGCCAAAGTGAAAGTCAGTGATCAAGGTTTATTCATCACGATTCGAGCGAATATTGATGGAGATGTCCCTATACCCGAGATTTCAGAAGAAATCCAATCGACTGTTAAGACATATATACATGGAATTACAGGAATTCCTGTATCAAAGGTAAATGTATATATTGCTAATATCAGCCAAAAAAGTTCGCCATTGAATAGCCGAGTGGAATAGAGGTGTCTTACTTATGTGGAATCAAATTTGGTTGCAACATAAGGGAATGACGATTGGTGCATGTTTTGGAGTATTTTTTGGGTTTATATATTTATTTTTTGGTTTTTGGAACATGCTTGTTTTTGCATGTATCGTAAGTATTGCTATTTTCACAGGAAAACAATTAGAAAACAAAGAAAATATCACGATTCTACTCGAAATTTGGCATGGTATTAGACAAAAGTGGAGAAAGTAACTTAGGATCACCAGTTGTATGCGTGTATGATGTTACTTAAAGCTTGCTCTTTGAGAAGTGAAACATAGATCAAGCAATTTTTTGGGAGGATTTTCTGTATGAAGCGTCGAGTCTCAAGAGAAATGGCTCTTCAAAGCTTATATCAAATTCAAATGACGCATATTTCCCCGCAAGAAGCGATCGATGTTATCGTGGAAGAAGCTGAAAATGATAACGAATCCGAGCTTTTGATTGGAGAAAACGAAGTATCACATGAATTTCTATATGAACTTGTTGAAGGAACGTGTAAACATAAACAAGAAATTGATCAAATATTAATCGAGTATTTGAAAGGATGGCAAATCGATCGGCTTTCACGTATTGATAAAGAAGTTCTTCGATTAGCGATTTATGAGATGTTATATCGAGATGATATACCGCCAAGAGTTGTTGTCAATGAAGCGATTGAATTAGCGAAGTTATTTGGCACAGAGGAATCTGGTAAATTTGTGAATGGTGTATTAGGCAAGATGATTCAAGATGTAGAACTATTAAAGGAAAGACTTTTTGAAAATAAATCATAAACAAGTGTATGTCAGGAGATAAGGAGGACTGATGAATGAGCGCTGTCGTGATACAAGGGAAACCCCTAATAAGTTCCATTCGTGAAGAAATCAAATCTAACATAGCTAAACTGAGTCAACATGGAATTCGCCCCGGATTAGTTGTGATTATTGTCGGTGATGATCCTGCATCTTTGGTTTACGTAAATCATAAAGCAAAAGCATGCGAAGACGTAGGTATGTATTCTGAAGTACATCGTCTACCTGCGTCAACCACACAAGAACATGTGATAGCGTTGATTCATCGGTTTAACCATGATTCTCGTATACATGGCATCCTCGTTCAGTCGCCATTACCTAAACATATCCAAGAAGAAGTCATTGTCGAATCGATTGATCCAGCGAAAGATGTAGATTGTTTCCATCCTCTCAATGTAGGTCGTCTCATGTTGGGGCAACCTAGTTTTTTGCCTTGCACACCTGCGGGTGTCATTCAAATCCTCAAAAGGTCAGGAATTCCCATTGCTGGTCAACATGCAGTGGTCGTTGGACGAAGCAATATTGTTGGCAAACCGATGGCGATGTTACTTCTTCGCGAGCATGCTACAGTGACCCTGTGTCACTCCAAAACGACTCAACTCGCTACCATCACACAGCAAGCAGACATCTTAATTGTTGCCATTGGCATCGCGCAGTTCATTCGCGCAGAGCATGTCAAAGAAGGAGCAGTAGTCATTGATGTAGGTATCAATCGACGAATAAGTGATCACAAATTAGTAGGTGACGTCGACTTTGAACAAGTGAAACACCTAGCGGGATATATCACGCCAGTACCTGGAACGGTAGGGCCTATGACGATTACAATGCTATTACAAAACACATTGGAATCTGCTGAAAGATTCTTAAAACAGAATGCGAGCGTGTAATTGAACGATGTCACAAAATCAGAGACATGTCCTTACTGTAAAACAGCTGAATCAGTATATAAAAATGAAGCTAGACACTGAAAACATGCTGCAAGACGTATGGATTCGCGGAGAGATCTCTAATTTCACACATCATTCAAGTGGTCATATGTATTTCACGTTGAAAGATGCAGATAGTCGTTTAAAATGCATGATGTTTCTGACAAATAATCAGAAACTGAGTTTTTTGCCGCGTGAAGGTACATTAGTGATCGCTAGAGGACATATCTCTGTATTTGAAAGAGATGGGATTTACCAGTTATACGTGAATTCCATGCAGCTCGATGGGATTGGAAGTTTATTTCTTGCCTATGAGCAATTGAAGCAAAAACTTGAAAAAGAAGGATTGTTCGCTAAAACACATAAGAAACTTATTCCGCGGTTTCCAAAAGCAATAGGAATCATTACTTCCCCTACAGGTGCAGCAATAAGAGATATCTTAACAACACTCAAAAGAAGATATCCTTTTGTGCCCATTTTACTTTGTCCTGTTCAAGTACAAGGTGACCAAGCTGCTCTATCTATTGTTCGAGCTATAGCATGGATGAATATGCAATCAGATATTGATGTTTTGATTGTCGGTCGTGGGGGCGGTTCAATTGAAGAGTTATGGGCATTTAACGAAGAAAAAGTAGCACGCAGTATTTTCGCTTCTCGCATACCTGTTATTTCAGCAATCGGTCATGAGACTGATTTCACGATAGCTGATTTCGTCGCAGACTTACGAGCAGCGACTCCAACTGCTGCTGCAGAACTTGCAGTACCTCATCAACTTGAATTGAGTCAACAATTGTTAAGCAACACGAATCGATTACAGGCTTCGATCACAAGAAATTTGGTGAGAAACCAGACGAGAATCGAGCAACTTCGACGCTCACCTTACTTCTTACATCCACATCGATGGATGTTAATCCAACCCGCTGAACGACTTGATCGAATGAAAGCTAAGCTTCATCTGGAAGTCGGGCGAAAGCTTTCTCTACAGATAGAGCAATTCAGGAAGCTAGAACATCGACTTCATGCACATAGTCCGATGGAGCAAATCACTGTATTACAAGAACGAACACGAACGGTTCATCATCAATTGACGACGACCATGCTTCATCTATTACAACGCAAAAAACAATCTTGGCAGGCCTCAGTTCGACACCTTGATGCACTTAGTCCACTTAAAGTGATGCAACGAGGGTATAGTTTAGTATACGATAAGCGTCAACAAAATTTGATACGTTCGATTCAACAAGTGCATATCGGTGATGAAATTCATATTCAGTTCAATGACGGTCATATTCATACGCGTGTTTCGGCGAAGGAGGAGAATAAAGGTGAATAAGAAGACAATGAAGATTGAAAATTTGAATGAGAATGAGAATAAGAATAAGAATGAACATGAAGCAACGATGAGTTTCGAAGATGCATCCATTCAACTTGAACTTATCGTGTCACAACTAGAGAGCGGTGACGTCCCACTTGAGAAAGCAATTGAACTCTATCAAGAAGGGATGAAACTCTCCAAATTATGCACAGAGAAACTGAAATTTGTTGAACAACAAATTGAACTGCTAGTCGAAGGAGACTCGAAGGGGATTCGAAAACCCTTCTTGCCTCAACAAGAGGATAGGGTGACATCCTTTGAATAACGCATCGACACTCCGGGAATATCTCAATGAACAAACCTCGTTTGTCGAACAAGCATTAAACCAGATTCTTTCAACACAATGGCACATACCTCAATTACTTCGCGAATCCATGCACTATTCACTTATGGCCGGAGGAAAGAGGTTAAGACCCATTCTGGTCATCGCAGCAGCTGAAGCCTTGGGTGGCTCTAGACAATCCGCTTTACCAGTTGCTTGCGCGATAGAAATGATACATACCTATTCACTGATTCACGATGATTTACCTGCTATGGATAATGATGATTATCGAAGAGGGAAGCTCACCAATCACAAAGTGTATGGAGATGCAATGGCGATCCTCGCAGGAGATGCATTATTGACCCATGCTTTTTACATGATTACACAATTACGTAAAGAAACTCATCTCGATAGCGAGCACATCTTAGCCATTGTAGAGGAGTTATCGATCTATGCTGGTGCCAAAGGGATGATCGGTGGACAAGCAGCTGATATTCTTGCTGAGCAAGGATTAACGAAACTTGAAGAACTTGAATACATACATACACACAAAACAAGTGATCTGATTGTTTTCTCTTTGCGTGCAGGTGGTCGAATTGCAGGTGCAACAAGCGAACAACTGGATGCACTTACGTTATTTGGTTCATGCATTGGACTTGCTTTTCAAATTCAAGATGATATTCTAGATTTGACTGGAGATGAAGTCAAATTAGGCAAACCGCTCAAAAGTGACGAAAACAAACAAAAAGTAACATTTCCTTATTTTATTGGACTCGAGGCGTCTGAACGTAAAGTGATCGAACTGACAGACAAAGCCATAGATGCTATCCAATGCGTGGAACATATAGACGCACATCGGTTATTACAACTTGCTGAATATTTAATGAGAAGAGACTATTGAAGCTTCATCAGGATTCGCAACCTAGCACAAATGTGATATAATATACAAAAAAACTTTGTACCAAGTATAATTTTCAGGTAAGAAAGCGAGGGACAAGTATGCTACTAGAACACATACACCAGCCAGATGATGTGAAGCGTTTATCTATGAATGAGTTAGAGCAGTTGGCTCGAGAGATCCGATTTTTTTTAATCGAGAAGTTATCTGCAACTGGTGGACATCTGGCTCCTAATCTAGGTGTTGTTGAACTCACCCTTGCTCTGCATACCTTATATAATAGTCCGCAAGACAAATTAATTTTTGATGTTGGGCATCAAGCGTATGTTCACAAAATACTTACGGGTCGCATGGATCAATTCGACACACTGCGAAAGTATAAAGGACTATGCGGTTTTATCAAGAAAGCGGAAAGTCCACATGATGTATGGGAAGCAGGTCACAGTAGTACATCATTATCTGCTGCTATGGGCATGGTGGTGGCTCGTGAATTAAAAGGTGAGAAACACAAAGTGATTGCGATTATTGGGGATGGAGCGATGACAGGTGGCATGGCTCTTGAAGCAATGAATCATATCGGACATCAGAAAAAAGATTTACTCGTTATTTTAAATGATAATGAAATGTCTATTGCTCCTAATGTAGGTGCAATACATAATTACTTAAATAAAATTCGAACAGATCGTAATTATTTAAAAGCAAAAGAAGAAGTAGAGCATTTATTGAAGCGTATCCCTGCGATTGGGGGAACACTAGCGAAGACAGCAGAGAAACTAAAAGACAGTTTAAAATACCTAGTGGTGCCTGGTGTTTGGTTTGAAGAACTTGGCTTTACGTATATGGGACCAGTCGATGGACATCAACTCCCAATGTTACTTGAAACGTTAAAACAAGCGAATCAATTATCGGGACCAGTTCTCTTGCATGTCTTAACCACGAAAGGAAAGGGCTACTCGCCTGCCGAACAAGATTCGCATACATGGCATGGCATAAGTCCTTATAAAATCGAATCGGGACAAGTATTGAAAACAGCAGGACCACCGATGTACACTGAAGTATTCGGTCAGACATTGATCGAACTTGCCGAAACCGATGATCGAATTGTTGCTGTAACCCCTGCTATGCCGGGTGGTTCAGGATTATTGAAATTTGCGAAGCGATTTCCTGATCGCATGATTGATGTCGGCATTGCAGAACAACATGCAGCTACACTTTGTGCAGGCATGGCTTCTGAAGGATTAAAACCTGTATTCGCGGTGTATTCTACGTTCTTACAAAGAGCTTTTGATCAAGTTATTCATGATATCTGTAGACCGAAACTTAACGTTACATTTGCGATTGATCGTGCAGGATTCGTAGGTCCAGACGGTGAGACACATCAAGGGGTGTATGATATTTCTTATCTACGGATGTTACCCAATATGGTATTGATGATGCCCAAAGATGAAAATGAACTCCGACATATGATGTACACTGCACATGAGTATAGTGATGGCCCGATTGCTTATCGCTATCCGCGTATCAGCGGGACAGGTGTATCCATGGATGAACCGTTGCGCAACATACCGATAGGCACATGGGAAACTATTGTTGAAGGTCGAGACATTATTGTCATTGCAGTAGGTCCGATGGTGCAGATTGCACAACAAGCTGCTGAACAACTAGCTCGAGAAAATATACACATCAGAGTAGTTAATGCTCGATTCATTAAACCACTGGATCATTCTTACTTGGAAGTAATGGCTAATGAGCACATACCGATGATTACGATGGAAGAAGGATCGATACAAGGTGGACTGGGTAGTGCAATTTTAGAATATTACGCACTTCAAGGCATTACTGGATTGACTATCAAACTCTTAGGGGTTCCGGATTATTTTGTTGAGCATGGTTCAGTGAATGAACAACGTAAAGAAGTGGGACTCACTGTAGACAAGCTCATCGAGGAGATTCGATCTTCGTTACCGCTGAAGCGTCAGCGAGCTTAATGGAATTGGAGAAGACCATGTCATCCACGAAAGAACGTATAGATATCTTATTAGTTGAACAAGGGTTTTATGATAGTCGAGAAAAAGCCAAGGCCGCCATCATGGCAGGCCTTGTTTTTGCAAATGATGAACCTATCGACAAACCTGGTATGAAACTACTGCGAACAGCGAACCTGAGAGTGAAAGGTGCTACACACCCTTATGTGAGTCGAGGCGGTTTGAAATTAGAGAAAGCTCTCCATGACTTCAAGATCGATATACAGCATCAAGTGATGATTGATATCGGCGCATCAACGGGAGGATTCACAGATTGCGCTTTACGACATGGAGTTGAGTTTGTATATGCCATCGATGTGGGTCACAACCAATTAGATTGGTCAATACGTAACCATCCTCGAGTCAAAGTCATGGAGAAAACCAATTTTCGTTATATGAAACCGCAGGACTTACAGGGACGTCCGCCGACATTTGCTACTATAGATGTTTCTTTTATTTCATTAAGTTTAATTTTGCCACCGTTACAAGCTATTCTCGCGTACACCAGTGAAGTCATTGCACACACCAGTCCAGTTTTGGCTCACCCGAGTCAAGTCGTCGCGTTAATCAAACCACAATTTGAAGCTGGGAGAGATAAAGTCGGTAAATCAGGAGTCATTCGCGATGCTCATATTCATAGGGAAGTGCTTGAAACGATTTTACTCATGGCACATCAGCTCCATTATCATTTACAAGGCTTGACGTTTTCACCGATTACAGGTGGTGAAGGGAATATTGAATTTTTAGCTTATTGGCAATTCGGTGCAATTGAAATTCATCATCCCAGTTCTCACATCGATCCACGTGAATTCAAAAACATGATCGATCATGTGGTCAAAGAAGCAAATGCGTACCATCACGAGAAAGTATCCCACGAAAAATAAAAAAAGGATTTGGTATGTAGATTCGCGAATCATATACAAAAATTGAGGTGTTTCCATGAAAAGCCAACGACATCTGAAAATCAGAGATATCATCACAAATGGTGAAATAAAAACGCAAGACGAACTTGTAGAGTCTCTTTGTGATGCAGGCTTTCGCGTTACACAAGCAACGGTTTCTCGTGATATCAAAGAGATGTTTTTAGTAAAAGTGCCTTTAGATAATGGTCACTATAAATATGCATTACCCGCTGACCAACGATATAATCCGCTGCAACGACTGAAGAGAGCTATGAATGATCATTACATCAGCATCGATTGTACAGAACAATTCGTTGTCATGAAATGCTTACCTGGGACGGCGAGTACGATCTGTGCTTTGATTGACATGCTCGAATGGAATGAGATCATGGGCACGATTGGTGGAGATGATACGATATTGGTCATTTGTCGCACGAAAGAGAACAGTCGGATATTCGTCGATCAATTGTTAGCATTATTAAATTAATGAAATAGGTGGATGTATGCTCAGAGAACTCTCAATTCGTAATCTCGCTGTAATTGAATATGTTGAACTTCAATTTAAGTCTGGATTTCATGTGCTTACAGGTGAGACAGGTGCAGGGAAATCAATTATTATTGATGCATTGAGTCTCATCATTGGGGGTCGCGGCTCTGTAGATTTAGTGCGACATGGCTGTGAAAAACTAGAGATTGAAGCGATGTTTGAGTTGAGTCCAGAACATCCGATTTGGCATGTGCTTGAACAACTTGGGGTTCATGCTCACCCTGAAGAAAATATCATCATTCGTAGAGAAATGAATCATCAAAGTAAAAGCACAAGCCGTATCAATGGACAACTGGTCAATTTGTCTACATTGCGCGAAGTCGGAGAATGGCTAGTTAATATTCATGGACAGCATGAGCATCAGTCACTTCTGAAAGTAGACCATCATTTGAAATGGTTGGATCTATTTGGTGATCGAGACATTGTTCTTCTGAAACAACAATATCACTCCTCATATGAAAATTACATAAAAATACAAAAAGATATTAAAAAATCAGAAGAAACGACAGAAAAGTCGTTGCAATTATTGGATCTGTATAAATTTCAAATTCAAGAAATCCAGTCAGCCAAATTAAATATAAATGAAGAACAACAATTGCTCGAAGAACGTCTTCGATTATCCAGTGCAGAGAAATTAAGTCATCATTCATTGGAAAGTTATGAACTATTATATGGACCGAATCGAGGCTTGGAAATGGTCAGCAAAGCCATTGAACACATACGCATCATTGCAGATGTGGATTCAACACGTATCGCACCTTTACTCGAGCAAGCTGAATCGGCGTATTTTCAACTTGAAGACATTGCTCATCAGCTTCGTGATTATGCAGATGACGTGGAGTTTAATCCCGATCGCTTGCAACACATTGAACAGCGCATGGATACACTTCACACACTTCGTCGTAAATATGGTGAGCAAATCCCAGAGATATTGGCGTATGTGGAGAAAATCACGAATGAAGTGGAGATGATTGAAAACAAAGATGAGTATATTCAATCGTTGAAGCAAGCTCTTATGAACGAACAATCACTTCTGGTGAAGCTAGCGAGCCAACTATCAGAGCAACGAAAGAAAATCGCAGCACATCTGGCTACATGTATCGAAATCGAATTGCGGGATTTACAAATGGAACGAACTCAATTCAGGGTACAAGTCAGCCAGATCACTGATCCGCAAGGACTACCTATCGACGGAGCAACCTATAAGCTGAATCGCGATGGAATCGATTATGTCGAATTTTTGATGGCACCCAATCCTGGAGAACCCTTGCGAGCATTACACAAAATTGCATCGGGAGGAGAGTTGTCTCGAATTAT
>CAMCVV010000001.1 GCA_945881905.1 Paenibacillus alvei | reverse complement strand
TCACCGATGAAAAAAGATCAACAGATTTACTCATCAAATCAGAGAAGCTCTCTATCGTAGGTCAACTTGCTGCTGGTGTAGCTCATGAAATTCGCAATCCGTTAACTTCACTCAAAGGTTTTGCGCAATTATTGAAAAATAGAGTGCCTCAATTTACAGATTTTTTCGAAATTATGTTAGTGGAATTAGACCGCATTAATTTTATTGTCAGTGAACTCCTTGTCGTATCAAAACCACAAGCTGTGAATTTTCAATTAAATCATATAGATGACACTTTGGCGAATACCATTGAACTCCTGCATCCCCAAGCGAATTTGAATAATGTCGAAATCATATTTAATCCCACCTACACGTTGCCGCTCGTCCGATATGATGAAAATCAATTGAAGCAAGTTTTCATTAATATTCTTAACAATGCCATCGATTCCATGCCCAATGGCGGTCATATACATATCGATGCTTCTAAGAATGACTTACAGCAATTAGTGATCTCCTTCATCGATGAAGGTGTAGGCATATCCAAAGAACGCATACCTCTTCTCGGAGAACCCTTTTATTCAACCAAAGAAAAAGGCACCGGTTTAGGACTGATGGTTAGTTACCAGATCATGAAAAATCATGGCGGACACATACATATTCAAAGCAAAATCGATATCGGTACAACGGTTCAATTGACATTAACTATGAATGATCTCTAAATAGATCGGAAATTCCTACAAAAAAAACAACGATGGTCATGAATACGATACAGCGGAAATCCCAAGCGTTGGGGAACGTGTCAATGTGCTTATCTGTCAAAGTGAGGACAACAACGAAAAACAATAACAATACATTAAAAAATAAACAATATGCCATACGCGCAGATAATTTGTGCAACGGAAGTTTGTTGAGTAGTCTGTCGATGCCAAACTTGTTGATCATCCATCTTTTTCTCCTTTTCTCGTTGATGAAGCATCCTTCCACAACAATATGGAGCCACTTAGGCTAAGCGCAAATATCAGACACCCTCCTATACCAGATAATAATTCTACTCCCCAAGTCAGCCAACATGTCATGACACTCATGATCAAAAGCAATAATGAGCCGGTGCTTTTAAAACAAATTTTTTTCATCTACGTAACGCCTCCTTCTTCAATTTATGTTATCATATGAATAAACGAGCACGAAGTGTGCGCACATTAACTACATGATTGTGCAGGAGGCAAGAACGATGACAGTTCCTTTCATTCGATGGATGAATATTGTGGCATTTATTGCTGTGATTATAGTCAATTGGGCCGCTATGGCTTTACCGCTTTTTGGACGTGATACAGGCGAAATTTCAGATCTATATCCTACAGCTATCACACCTGCAGGTTATGCATTCAGTATTTGGGGTATCATCTATAGCTTGCTCATCGGATTCATTGTCCTACAGGCTTTGCCTCGAAATGCCAAACAACTTGAAATCTCTCGGATCGGTCCTTGGTTCATCATCAGCTCGATACTGAATATCACATGGCTCGTGCTTTGGCATGCTCTGCAGATTACAGCTTCTGTGTTCGTGATGATCGCTTTGTTCATCTCATTACTTATCATTTATTTACGAACGAGGTCATCTGAGCGACAGGGTACATGGGCGATGCGCGTATTCGTATCAGGTACATGGAGTATTTATCTGGGATGGATTTCTGTAGCTATGATTGTAAATATTTCCGTTGCTCTTTTCAATCTAGGGTGGGATGGGTTTGGACTACGACCGGACGTATGGGCGATGATCCTCTTAGGGATAGCAGGTCTGCTCTCTTGGCTAATGGGACGTAAATTCAACGATCCATTCTATGGTCTTGTAATTGCATGGGCTTCTATAGCTGTCTCTGTTCAACACAATGAAGCATATCCCACATTAGCACTTGTCGGTTATGTGATCGCTAGTCTAATCATCATTCATGCAGTCTACATCAGCAAGAAATCTATAATCCTTAGATCACGAAGTAATTAAGTTTAGCGAATCATTCAACATCGATCGTGGAGGAAGTTGCCGTGTCGATTCGACTCGAAACCGAGCTTTATGCACCAATCAAATTATTCTTACAACACCAAGGGTACGAAGTTCGTGCAGAAGTCAAGCACTGTGATCTGTTGGCGGTACGTGGTGATGAACCTCTGGTTATTATTGAGCTCAAAAAAACCTTGAACTTGCCTCTATTGGTGCAAGGTATACAGCGCAAGCAATATACCGACCTCGTCTATATCGCGATAGAACTTCCACCAAAAGGTAAAGCGCCTCATGGTCTCACATGGAGTGAAATCCGTCAATTATGTGGCATGTTGAGCTTAGGTCTGATCACTGTACACTTTGATCAAACCAATAAACCAACAGTAGACGTCATCTGTGAACCTATTCCTTATCCACTGCGTACCAATATTCGTGGCAAGCGCAAGCTCTTACATGAATTCTACCAACGTAGTGGTGATTACAATATTGGTGGAAGCTCCCAACAGAAGGTGATGACCGCTTATCGCGAACGAGCCTTACACTGTGCATATGTCATACATACACGTGGAGCATTGTCACCTCGAGAAATACGAGTGCTTACAGGAAATAAATCAATAAGTAACTTACTCCAAAAAAATTACTATCAATGGTTTGTTCGAACGCATCGAGGGATCTATGATCTCACATCTGAAGGTGTTGCAGCTCTCACAATACATAGCGAAATCATTGCACATTCTACCTATGTTCAGCATTCAACTTTAGCTTCAACATGATACCTCGAAAGCATAGATCGCCTATGCTTTCGCTTTATTTCACTTCTGATTTCTTCGTTTCATACAGTTGATTTGGATTTGCTTTTCATTTGCTTGAATATGAACACATTCACGAATTGAATCAAGGAAATCCCAATTAATATAAGAGGTAATTGTTGACTACTTAAGTCGTTAATACATACAATCAACAACAGTACTGCGAAGAATCGACCTGTATTGAGCGCTCCTTCTCTGACTACCATACTTTCTACGCGCATATTACCTCGTAACGGAAGATTGCTGATGATTGCAAAATAATTCGTCGTTAAAGAATTCCATTGCAAGGGAACGCTAAGTGAGTAGAGTGACATGAAGATAATGACACTCCACAAACTCATATTGAACCAGAGGATGACCGATCCGGTGATAGTCAAACAAGCAGCGATTGTGATATATAGTTTGGATTTCTCTGGTTGAGCGATTCGTGAATTGATCATGCTCATGATAATCGTCATAGACGAATACATCATGCCCAAATAACCAATCAAATCTTCTCGAGGTACAAATCGATACAGTAAAATGTTAGGCAAAAAAATCATCAAGCCTTGAAATGTACCAATCACAGTGAAACTCAACAAAGACTTTTGCCATATCCGATTTTTGAGAATCAGTGTTATGGTTTGTCTAATATACATAGGTTTGGGAGGGAGTTGGAGGGAAGGAATTTTGAAGCTTAGACGGGTCGCGATCATGAACATCAGCGTTGCGATCGAGAATACAATCGTATAGCCGCGAAGTCCTTCTTGATAATGAATAATATTCCCTGCAATGAGCGGTCCACTGAGTGTTCCTAAAGTGAAGATTGTTAAGTTCAGTGCAAGAAACCGCATGCGATTGTGTTCGTTAGATACATCATACATCAATGTGAGATAGCCAATCCAATAGAAGGCCATAACAAAGGCTTGAAGAACAGCGAATAACGTATAATACTGCACCAGATTTTCGCGGACAACAATCACACTCAAATAAAATAAACTCACTAAGGCAATTCCTAATCGATAGATCATAATTCGATCTCTTTTTTTCACAAACCAACCACTGATTCCAAAAGAAACCCAAGACACTGCGAAAAAAATCAAATGATAATAAGCGTTTACCATGAGGTTTTCGCTAAGTCTCCATAAATATAAATTCAAAAAAACGCCCGCCATACTCAATCCGACCGTGAATATGAAATGAATCAATAGTATGTTGATTGCTTCTTGGGATAGCCTTTTCTCTGGTGGTACAGGACTTCTCGCAACCATGAATCCTCGACTCCGGTACGTTTTTATGAACTTGAATATATCCCCCACACCCTCAGTTCTATTGTGACCTTCACTCTATTGTAACAGTTTACTCACTTGATGTTAACA
This sequence comes from Paenibacillus alvei, assembly GCA_945881905.1. Taxonomy (GTDB): domain Bacteria; phylum Bacillota; class Bacilli; order Paenibacillales; family NBRC-103111; genus CAMCVV01. Next base: position 129,593 of record CAMCVV010000001.1, on the reverse strand, counting down.
CAAAAAACCTCAGCGTTTCGCTGAGGTTGCATGTTGCACTTCATACATTGTATGAGGGTTGTGTTATGAGGATTCTTACATTATTTCAAACTATCCCATGTGGTTTGGAATTCATTCAACATTTGATCTTTGGTTTTTGATTTAGCAATATAAGCTTGCATGATATCGCCAAATTTCTTACTTGTTGCTTCTCCGCCAGGGAATTTAAACCAATTCCAACTGATTGTTTTTCCTTCTTTACTATATGCAATAATATCTGCAGCTAACGGCCCAAGGACTTTTGCATCTGCAGGGATGTTTTTGAAAGCTGGAATGAATTTGAATTCTTCTGTGATGTATTTTTTCCCGATTTCAGATGTGACCATCCAGTTCAAGAATTTCTTGGCTTCGTCTTTAACTTCTGAATTTTTATTGATTACCCAGTTATTCGGTACACCAACAGGTAATTTATCATTAGCCTGTGCGTCATCACTGATTGGCATAGGTAGGAAGCCGATATTGATGTCTGGATTTGTTTCAGTAATTTTCACTTGAGTCCAATTGCCTTGTTGTGTCATCGCAGCTTTGCCTGTAGCAAAATCTGTGACTTGGGTATTGTAATCCGTTTGAAGTGGGTTTTTGTTGCCATATGCGATCTGGAGATCAAATAGTTTCACCCAGTCTTCAAATGCTTTATTACCAGGTATTTTTGCTGTTCCTTTATTCAGTCCATCGATGAATGCATTCGAATCAGGTTGTTGTGCGAATGGGATATTCACGAAGTGATTACCTAGTACCCACCACTCTCCATACCCATTAACAAATGGTTGAATACCAGCGGCTTGCAGTTTCTTAGCTGCATCTTCAAGTTGCGTTAGTGTTTTCGGTGTATCTGTAATGCCTGCTTTAGCAAAAAGATCTTTGTTGTATAAGAAACCATATCCTTCAAGATTTAACGGTTGACCATATAATTTACCATCTTTGGTCATTGGTTCTTTGGCTACATCAACGAGATCTTTCACCCAAGGCTCATTACTTAAATCTTCTAAATTCTCGATCCATTTATCTAAGTCAGAAAATCCACCGTTATTAAATATGTCGGGTTTATCATTCGAATTAAATTTAGCAAGTAACGCCGCACCATAGTCAGCTCCGCCGCCAACGGTATCGACTTGAATTTTTACATTAGGGTTTTCTTTTTGATACTCTGCGACGAGCTTGGACAATTGATCTGCAATCTCAACCTTGAATTGGAAAATTTTCAGTGTAACTTCCTTTGCTTCCCCCCCAGTAGCATTTGTAGGATTCGGTGATGCAGTTGTATCATCTTTCTTTGCACACCCTACAGCGAATAAAGATAACACCAACGCAACAATCAGACTAAGCTTTGTAAATCTTTTCATGAACTAAGTTCCTCCCTTTTCTTTGTAAAAATCACTTAGGTTCTTTGAACCATCGTGTTCGTGAACAGAAATCAGCTGTTCACACTCATTTATCTTAAACAATAACGTAAACCCATAACACAGACGATGTTGAACAGTATGGTGTAACATGTTATCCTTTTACAGCTCCAGAAGTGATTCCTTCGATAATGTGTTTTTGCAAACTTAAGAAAAAGATAATGATCGGAAGAATACCTAACACAAGTGCAGCTAATGCCAGATCCCATTGCTTGGTATATTGACCGAAGAACGAGAACGTGGCTAATGGGATCGTGCGGAATTCAGGGCTAGATAATACTAGGTAAGGCAACAAATAATCGTTCCATATCCATAAGGTGTTTAAAATAATGATCGTAATCGTCATAGGTTTAAGGAGCGGAAATACAATACGCCAAAATACCCCGTAAGGTGAACTGCCATCTACATGTGCGGATTCCTCAATTTCGATCGGAATCGATTTCATAAATCCATGAAATAAAAATACATTGAGTGATACACCAAATCCGAAGTAACAAATCATAAGTCCGATTTGACTGTCGAGAATGTATAATTCATTCGCAACCCGAACCAATGGAATCATAATCGACTGGAATGGGATAACCATCGCAGCAACAAAAGCCAGGAATATCATCTGATTGAATCGTGATGATTTTCTTACCATACGATATGCCGCCATTGAGCTGATGAAGACAAGTCCTATATTACTTCCAACAGTAATAATGAGTGAATTGATGAACATTTTAGGAAACTTCATAATCTCCCATACTTTGATGTAGTTATCCAAGTAGAAACTCTTAGGGAGACTCGCTGTGTCGATCACTAAATCTGCGTACGACTTCATTGAGTTGACGATGACAAAGTAGAAGGGGACTAAGAAAATCATTGCTAACAGGATTCCCAGTATTTCAAGAAATAATAACTGAGCATTATAACTTTTTTCTGCCCCCATTACACCTCAACCTCCTTACGCTTGGTATATGCTACTTGAATCGTAGAAATCAAAGCAACAACGATGAAAAAGATGAAGGCTTTAGCTGTTCCTAATCCATATCGATTATTACGAAATGCTTCTTGATAAATATTCAAAGCTACCGATTCAGTTGAATTAAATGGACCCCCTTTTGTTAAAGAGACGTTCAAATCGAACATCTTGAATGCCCAGGAAATGGTAAGAAATAAACATACCGTAATAGCGGGCATAATCAGTGGTATCGTGATCTTTCTCATCATTTGTAATCGACTCACGCCATCGATTCGTGCAGCTTCGACCATTTCTTTGGGAACATTCATCAATGCAGCAATATAAATAATCATCATGTACCCTGATCCTTGCCACACACTAACAATCACAAGCGCCCAAAAAGATGTTGGCGCATCACCAAGCCACGGCAATTCAAAGAAACTAATCTTTGTTAACTCACCAATCGTAGCGAATCCTTTCACAAAAATGAATTGCCAAATAAATCCTAATAGTAGACCTCCAATAACATTAGGCATAAAAAAAATCGTTCTCAGTACGTTTCTGGATTTGAGATATTGCGTTAATAATAAAGCAAGTAAAAAACCTAATACATTTGTAAACAATACACTAGCTATCGTAAATCGAGTTGTAAACCAAAACGCATTGCGATAATCGATGTCGTTGAAAAGAATGTGCTTGAAATTATCAAGCCCATTAAAAGTGACGTTCGCTGTAACTCCATTCCATTCTGTAAATGAGTAAAATATACTCATCGCGAATGGTACGATCATGATCACAGTAAAAAAGAGAAGTGCTGGACCAACAAATACGGTTTGATGCAAATAATCGAATAATTTTCTTTGTTGTTTCTTAGTTGGAATCTTTAGTAGGATAGGATTCAATTGTATCGCGCGCCTCGCTTTCTTTATTCATGATCTACACTTGCATGCAAGACTATACTTCCTTATCAAAAGTATAAAATATCACCGAGTTGGTTAAAACTGAAAGAAGTGACATAAGAGGTGGAATATATTGATGAATGATGATATAATATTAACAAATATTAGTATTTAAGGATTATTCTATGAGTATAAGGCATAGTTTGCGTCATAAATTAATACTTTTTATTTTGCTGATCACACTTGTCCCATTCGTTACTTCGCTGTGTATTACCTATCAATTAACCAAAAATTACATGATTGATCAAGCGATCTCATCTAACATGAGTTTGATTCAACAAGGGAAAAATAACCTCGTCACATATATAGACAGCTTATTATTAACTTCACTAACGATCTATAAAGATGAACTTGTCTATCAAAATTTACAACTACCTACAATTGATTATCTGAGTGATCAAGAAATTTTTCGATCCATGCAATACATATCAAATTCGATCCAAGATATTTATCAAGTTTATTTATATGCATATGCCAGTCGTCGCTCTTTCTTAGTCACAAGCGGCATATTGCAACGCGCTTATAACGTAGAACCTCAATTGCCAGGAAACATTACAAGTCGTAAACAATTTTTCATTCTACCTCCTCATTTGAGTAATGGTTCCCTTGCTAACCGTTACCCCTATCAACGACCTGAAACTGTGATTTCCGTGTACCGTCCGATTGTGAATGCACTTCTTCCCAAAGAGATTGGGTTATTAGCTATTGATGTCAAATTAGACCTCATTCAATCTATTTGCGAGCAGCTTTATACGCGCGGTGAAGAAGAGCTGTACATCATCGATGATCGAGGGAGCGTCATCTATAGTCCTGATGCAAATGAGTGGGGATCCATTCTAGAAGAAGAATGGGTATCAGAAATCCATAGCCGTGGAAATAGCCGCGGAACTTTCCCGTGGACGAGTGAATCATTCAATGGCATACACATGTACGAGAAAATATCAGTGAATGATGTGGATTGGGTTATCGTCAAACGTATTCCGTATGATTGGCTATTTCAACATGCTCGTCAATTGATATTTATTCATTTACTTGTTTTTTTGCTTTTCTTACCTCTTGCGATTGCTGGCACTTTATTTATTTCTCATCGATTTACAACACCCATTCAAAAACTGACTCAGTACATGTCTGAGATTCAATCGGGGAATATGAATGTTCATATCAGTCTCCATCGAAGTGATGAAATAGGAATGCTTGCTGATCAGTTTAATCGGATGATGCGATACATTAACCAACTCATCCATAGAGAATATCGTTTGAAGTTAGCCAATAGAACGAATCAGCTCAAAGCTTTACAAGCACAAATGAATCCTCATTTTATGAACAATGCGCTCCAATCAATTGGTACGCTTGCCCTTCAGCATAATGCACCGCATATGTATAACCTAATTAACTCTTTAGCTAAGATCATGCGGTATGGTATGAATACGAACGAAACTTCAGTTCTTCTCGAAAAGGAAATTGAACACGTACGCGCTTATCTCTCGTTGCAGATGCAACGATTCGAGAACCAGTTCGATGTCGAGTGGCATATTGCTGAGAATACGACACATATACGTGTGCCCAAAATGATCATACAGCCGATCGTCGAAAACTATTTCAAACATGGCTTTGATCCTAGCCAAAGTAAAGGGTGGTTATCCATTACTATCTCAATTCAGCATGAAGATCAGCGTACAATGTTACACATTTCTATCGAAGATAATGGACAAGGTGTTCCCGATGAACAGTTACATCTGATTCAGGAATCTCTCGATTTGAAGAATTCACAGGATGGGATTGGACTAAGCAATATTTTATCTCGAATTGAACTTTATTTTGGTAGCGAAGCATGTCTACGACTTAACAAACGAACCCCCCATGGTACACGAGTAGAGATGACGATTCCTCTACAAAAGAAGGAAATCCAACCATGAAACTACTCATTGTCGACGATGAAAAACATGTGCGTGATGTGATTCGCTTATTAATCCAATGGGATCTGTATCCGATTGAGGAAATCTTCGAAGCTTCAGATGGTCAAGCAGCGATTGAGATTATACAACAACAAAAACCTGAAATTATTTTCACGGATATGATGATGCCTCATATTCCTGGTGCTGAACTTCTCGAGTGGATACAACGCTACGCTCCTGAAAGCAAAACAATTGTCATTAGTGGTCATAATGATTTCACTTTGTTGCGGGATACGATTCACTATGGTGGTCGAGATTATATTCTTAAACCGATTGATGGAGATGTACTTCATGAAGCCTTAACAAAAGCCATATCGAGTTGGCAAAAAGACGAGGTTGCGAGAAAGCAGCAATTGCAACGAAATATTGAAATGAATCAAATGCGGCCTATGTATGGGGACAAACTCCTATCTGACTTTACACAAGATGCTCACCATGTCCGTACCGTAACTTACTTGCTTAATCATCAATTCGCACTTCCAGAAGCCACCCTATGCTCGCGTGTAAGTGTAATCACTATCGCGTTTTTGCATGCCACATACTTACAAAAATTTGATCATGATGTGGATTTGCTGTTTTTTTCTCTGATGAATATATGCAACGAATTACTCCTCAAGAATAAAAGTGGAGTAGCTTTTCGTAATTGGCATAACGAATATGAGATCATTCTATATATCTGGAAGGAATCCCCTCCCGCTGTGAATGTTCTCAATGAAATGAATCAAGCCATACATCACACTTATGGTTTTAAGTTAGACTTTGGGTTAGGCCATATTCACTCATTTCCGCATGATCTCAAAACCTCTTATCATGAAGCTTCTTTAGCTCTAAAACAAAGAGATATGCTCCATCGTCAAACATGGATTCATACATTAACCCTCCAAGAAAATAAAGTTGTTTCTCGTTTGCAATTCAACGATTATGCAGACCGGTTTCACTTAGCAATGCAAAGTGGTCACAAAGCTCACATCGAAGAAGTTGTCGATCATTGGATTCAAACTTTATGCAAACAACCGCTGATTACTGCAGAACAAGTAGAGCGATGGTGGAAGGATTTCCATATCATCAGACAGCGTTGGATGCAAGAATTACTGACTCATGTCGAAGATACCGACCTGATGAATACCTTGTATGAGGATTCGCAGCAGCTGTCCCTTATTGCAGATGAGCAAGGCTTGCTTTCCCTATCAAAATGGAAAGAGCAACTTATCTTGGGATTCCACCAATTATCTCAATTGCTTCTGCAACACCAACACAAAGAAAATAAAGTCATTTATGAAATCTGTTCATACATTGAGAAGCATTATCAAGAAAATCTCACACTGCAACATATTTCTAATCAGTTCTTTATAAGCCGTGAATACATTTCCCGAAAGTTTAAACAAGAGTTCAAAGTCAACTTTTCAGATTATATGAGTCGATTTCGAATTGAAAAATCAAAGCTTTTATTACTTAATCCTCATCTTCGTATCGCACAAATCGCTGAAGAAGTTGGATATCCGGATGTCAAATATTTTAGCAAGGTTTTCAAAAAGATTGCCGGTGTTTCACCAAATCAATTTCGGAAACAAAACACATCAATTTGACAACTTCTTATTTTCTTTTCTTCACGCATTTCGATATAATATAGTTAATTGAACGATTGCCTCAAACAACGTTCTATGAGATAACGGTCAGGGGGTGTGCATCGATGTCTATTACTTTTTGGTTAGTGGTCGTTGTGTTTGTTTTGATGGTCGCCGCGATGCTTTTTGCAGCTTACAATGATGATAAAACCAAAGGACTCTAATAAAGTATTCATATCAACGATGATGGGTTCTCTCATCTGAAGGAAAAGACAAAAAGCACCGCGCTTATCTCAGGATAAGCGCGGTGCTTTTCTACTTAAACTCATACTTATAAATTAGATTTCAAAGCATACATTTCTTTGACACAAAATCCACAAACATGGCGTTCTTTAAAATCACTAACCATATCCATATTTCCACAAAAAACACATTTTGGACGATAACGTTCAAGAATAATATGATCCCCTTGGACAAGAATTTCTACAGGGTCTCCCTCATTCATTAAATAACGTTTTCGCAAGGATTTAGGTAGAACGATTCGTCCAAGTTGGTCGACTTTACGAACCACTCCTGCTGGCTTCATCATCAGATACACCTCTCACTTTATATAATTAACCCAATTTCCAAAAAACAATTAATGGTACATATGCCTATAATTCGCTATATGATTGATAATTCCTGCTAATTTTTATTTTTTTTAAAAAAAATTTTCAAACCATTATGCTCATTGTAGTCCCGAAAATTGCATTTGACGTAGTCCTTCGTACAATATGATGGCTACAGAATTAGAAAGGTTCAACGAACGAATTTCACTTGCCATCGGCAAACGCATGATTGAATCTGGATGCGCTTCTATAATTTCAGGAGCTAGCCCTTTGGTTTCTTTCCCGAAAACAAAAAAATCATTGTCTTGAAATGTAAAGTCGGTATATCGTTTGACTGCTTTCGTAGTAGCAAAGAAAAATCGATGCTGATGGTACGCGGTCAATACTTCATCCAAGCTATCGTGGTAAGCGATTTGTACGGAGTCCCAATAATCGAGTCCTGCTCTCTTTAATGTTTTGTCATTAATTTGAAAACCTAATGGTTGCACTAAATGCAAGTAAGTACCTGTGGCTGCACATGTTCGAGCAATATTACCTGTATTGGCTGGGATTTCCGGTTCTACGAGTACAATGTGGAAAGTCATCCTACCTGATTCACCCTATCTATGTCTTTCTATTATAATCAAATTACAGCCGGATTAAACTTAAAATGAAAAAACCCAGTTTATCCATTCAACTGGGATTTGATTCGTCAATAGGATCCGTTATGTCTGATGTTTATTTTGAAAATCATTCATGAATTGTGTTAAGGCTTCACAAGATTGTAAAGGCACTGCGTTATATGTCGATGCGCGAATACCTCCAACGCTGCGGTGACCTTTGAGACCAACGAAACCTTGCTTAAGTGACTCATCAGCGAATAGCTCTTCAAGTTCCTGGGTAGGGAGTCTAAATGTAATGTTCATGATCGAGCGACTACTTGCGTCCACAGTTCCACGATAAAATCCATCGCTTTGATCAATTCTTCGATAGATCAAAGCGGATTTATGGATATTATTTTGATGAACAACAGATAAACCGCCTTGATTCTTAATCCATTTGAGGACGAGATTCATGATATAAATCGAATACACCGGTGGTGTGTGATACAGCGAATTGTTCTTCGCATGTGTATCATATCGATAAATGACAGGGATGTTTTTCGCAATATGCGTTAACATGTCTTCTTTAATGATCACGACTGTTACTCCAGAAGGACCAAGGTTTTTTTGCGCTCCTGCGTAAATCATCGAAAATTGTGAAATATTCATAGGCCTCGATAATATATCACTGGAACAATCGGCAATTAGCGGTACTTGGCTATTGGGATAAGCTGCGTATTGTGCACCTTCGATTGTTTCATTTGAAGTGATGTGTAAATATGCAGATTGCGGATGAATGTGAATGTCTTGCAAATCAGGAATTTTCCCGAATTTTTGTTCTTCCGAGCTAGCAGCTACATGCACTTCACCGTAACACTTTGCTTCCTTGATAGCTTTGTCGGCCCATGACCCCGTCATTACATAACTACCTACTTGACCTGCATGCAGGAAATTCATCGGAAACATCGCGAATTGTGCACTTGCTCCCCCTTGTAAGAAAAGGACTTTGTAGCCATCTGGAATTAGGTACAACTGTTTGAATAGATCCTGTGTCTCGTCATTCAATTTCTCATATTCAGAACTACGATGAGATATTTCCATAATGGACATACCGATGTTCTGATACTCGACAAACTCCTGTTGTGCTTGCTGCAGAACTTCTAATGGCAAAGCTGCAGGCCCTGCATTGAAATTATAAGCACGTTTGGACATGTATACACCTCTAACCTGTATTGGATTCGCTCATTCTTTCACTAGGGTAATGATAGCAATTTTTAGGAACTATGGCAAGGCGAACGATTTAGAACGATTATCAAGGCTTACAAAATAAGTCTTTTTGATGAATAATGTGGAATTTTAAGTTATAAAGTCTATTTTTTAGTTGAATTAAATTCTAAATTTTAGTATAACTAGATGTTGTTGGGAATTTAGGCTTATTTTTTCGATCTAAAACTAGGATTTGCCAATGCCTAACCTAAAAATACACAACAGGAGTGAACAACATGAACGTAAGACAACGCTTCAAAAAAATGTTAAGTAAAAGTATGATTGTAACTTTACTCATCGCATTGGCGATTCCTGCAACATCAGGGATGGGACAACAAAGTCAAGTGGATCAAGAAGATATGACAAGGAAGCAAAAACTAAAGGCTTACAAATGTGCAAAATATCGAGCCCAGATACCCACTGCTTGGTTAAAAAATCACCCCATCAAAGAATGTCAGGTTACTGACCATGAATCCGCTGAAAATGATAAAGTTTCGGGTATGGCTATCACGACGTATCGTCCTTATACGAAAGATGCACTCGAAGATTCCGTCTCTAAAGATGACACTATCCATAATACGAATGAAGTAAACCTATCAGCTCAGCAGAAAAATACCGCGAATATTGAAAAAGAGCAACCAGCTAAGGTGAAAAACGAAAAAGAAGAAACCTTAGCACAAGTAGACACAAAAGCACAAGAAGATACATATCAACCGACTTCCGAACCCGAAGTCACTCCTATTCCACAACCAACGATAACTGATAAGCAACCAACGATAACTGATAAGCAACCAACGTTAACTGATAAACAACCAACGATAACTGATAAGCAACCAGCGTTAACTGAAAAGCAACCAGCGATAACTGATAAGCAACCAGCGTTAACTGAAAAGCAACCAGCGTTAACTGAAAAGCAACCAGCGTTAACTGAAAAGCAACCAGCGTTAACTGAAAAGCAACCAGCTAAGAAAAAGATCACAGAACCTATAAATGTATTTCTTAGCAACATTAAAATTCCATTATTGCACACAATTCTATGGAAAAATGCTGTTGTCGCTTCCATCGCTCATGCCATCATGATTCCGCATTTCCCCTATTCAGCAAATGAGATCGGGTGGGATGGTCCTAATTATCTCCTCCAAGATAACCAAGGTATTCGTGGAACGATTACATTTCACAAAGATAAAGCTGTCGCTGCTTTTCGCAATGATCATGCACCTACACGCTCGATCGATACCACACGTTTTTTCGAACAGGCACCAGCTGAGATCAAACAAATCGCTAGTGACGAGACATTACAGTACTTACTAGTTGATATCGACGGAACCGTCCAACCTTCGATTAGCACAGCGTTTTGGATAGCAGATGATAGTCTATATGCAATTGATGAACTGCTAGTTATGAAGGATCTTGGGGCAAGTCTTTTATTCAATCAAATCCAAGATATCGACCATACGGATAAGCTAGCAAATGATTATACGTATTGGAGCGAATATTGGAGCGAATATTATGGAATGAATGAAGCTCAAATTGAATTGTTCACTCGTTTGAGTGAACGCAAACTAGCTCATCCGTTAGATACCATCACCCTCACACAAGCAGACATTGAAGCCATTGGTGTACCTAAAAACGCAGAAAAAGAGGCAATTACATTAATTGAAACTTCAATTCGACAAATCCATATGCTTTCCCGTTAATCATGTGAATTGTGACAACAAAGATTTTTAAAAGCCAATCATATCAACCAAGAATAATATTCATACACATCAGGAGTGAACAACATGAACGCAGCCAAACGTCTGAAAAGATATTTATTAAAAAGTATTATCGCCCTACTAATCCTCTCATTTGCTATGCCTTCCATAGCTGTTATGGGTCAAGAAAATTCACTTCAAAATTCTGTAGTAATTAGTAAATCTGGTTTTAAAGAATTACTTTATTCATTTAAGTTAGATGCCATAGCAATCGTCGGTCCTCTCGAATTAGAAACGCGCACAAAAGCGAACCAATATCGTCGTTACAAAAGCATTGAATCTGATAGTGATTTTCTGTTTAATCAGATTTTTGAAAGTTTCGTTTCATTGCACGCACTACATTTTGATGCCGTGGATCGCGTTTCCGGAAAAAAATTAAGCGTAATGATTTACGCAGAAGAACCCCATACATCCATTTGCACAGGAAAACGCTTAAAACTAACGGCTGATTATAAAATTCATTATTTAACGGTTTGTATAAAAGAAGCTGAGAATCAAGTTAGTTCCTCTGAGGAACCGAAAAACCCGACTCAATCATCAACACATATGATAGAGAACAACAGTGATAGCCAGAATCAGAGTGGCGGAAACACACAAAGTAACAATCCTGATTCAACCACAGATACAGCTGTACTTTTGCTTGCAAGCATTACACCAATCTCTGCACTAATTTCTCCAACAAACAATGTGCTAAACAATACGCCAAGCGCTGGATCTAGCTCTATTTCAGGTTTAAGTTCAGGTTTAGGTTTAGGTTTAGGTTCAGCTTTAGGTTCAGCTTTAGGTTCAGCTTTAGGTTCCGGTTTTTCATCAAGTTCGATAGAAATCGAAGATACATCTTTAGCGGCAACCGGGGTTCGCGTAATTGAATCAGAACTTGGAGCGGACATTCCAAGTTATTCGCCAATCATACCAGAACAGGCCAATCTTTTAAACGCTCCGAAAAAGCAAAACAATTCAAACTCCAATGCGAGTAGTATTCCATCCAATTCCAACATCGGAAATATCCCAGCAAGCACTAGCAACAATGCTAGCCATGCTGCAACGAATACGAATCCTACTACATCAAATGCGTCAAATACAGCTGCTTCAGTTGCTTCTAATACAAAGGGACCTTATTCCCATCTCATCGATTCTGTTCATGTAGGACCGTATAAAAATTTTACAAAGCACCAAAAAAATCAGATCATTAATCAAAATCTAAAAAACAATAACGGTGTGGTACAATCGGACTTGTCAGGGGGAAATTTGGTACAACCCAAAAAGAGTACGAAAGGAGTCGTCCCTTCGCCAGATGAATGGCAGATTGACCATATTTACCCCAGAAGTAAAGGCGGCACCAATAGTTATAGTAATGCACAAGTATTGTCTCGAGAAGAAAACAGATTAAAAAGTGATCATTAGCAGAAGGAGAGTTTTATGTCCACACAACCAATTTCTCATGGACCAATGCCTTATTTTCATATATGGAAAAATTGTATCGTTGCTTCCATCGCTCACGCCATCATGGTTCCGCATTTCCCTTATCTCGCGCATGAGCACAGTTGGGACGGACCAAACTACCAAATCCAAGATAGTCAAGGAATTCGAGGATCGATTACCTTTCAAGACGATCAAGTTATCGCTGCGTTTCGCAACGAACAAGTACCGGTTCGTCCGTTCGCATACTCTCATTTTTTTGAACATGCACCTGATTCCATACAGCTTATCGCGCAAGACGAAACACTTCAATATTTACTTGAAGATATCGATGGACAGGTTCGCCCTTCAATCAGCACAGCGTGTTGGATCTCACATGATATGCTTTATGCCAACGATACGTGGGAAGACCTATTGAATCATGGGGCTAGTCTATTTTTCAAACAAATCATGGATATAGAGCAAGCGTACACCTACTGGGCAGAAGTGAATGAGATGAATGAAACTCAATTCCATTTATTAAAAAGCTTGAGCGAACACAAAATAACTCGTCCACAAGAGTCTATTGTACTAACACCATCAGAAATACAAGCTATCGGCACCCCAGATGAGCCCGAAGAAGATGGGATGGATATGTGCACGGCGTCATTTCAAGAGATCGGTATTACGTTGTCCATGTAACCATAATAAACAGAAACACAACAACAGCTAAGTTGTTGTGTTTCTCGTTTTATGGAGAATAGGGGGATCGAACCCCTGACCTCATCACTGCCAGGATTCCTGTTAGGCTTATTTCGCCTGTAACATCGTGCATAAAAATGCCTAGACCGTCTCAGGAAACAGGTTGATTAACATCGATCAAGGTACGGTTCAAGAACTGCAGAAACAACACCAAAGAATCCAACAATACAAAAAAGAGAACCCCGAATTCAAAGATTATGACTTGGTCGTATCCACCAAAAACGGAACTCCATTCATCACGCTATCGATTATACCATATAACATGCTGCATTTTTCACATATTTAGCGTCATGCAGGATTGGAATACTTAGTGCCATCCATGGTTGGGATATTCGTAATATTTTGTGAATTCATCCCCGCCAGAACCCATGCAAAATATGCGTGACTTTCTTGGGGAGAATGTACTCCTTGAAAATTTAAAAATCGAAATTCATCACATTTACGTACAAAAAAACCTGCTGATTCAACACCAACAGGTTTTCTCATCGCTATTTCGAGTTGGCATTATCTCTTAGCAATCAAAGTATAAGCCGTACTCATAGGGGTGAACACGAATATTTACTGATTTTGCTTCTGCACGCTTGTATTCTACATAGTTTTCAATGAAAGATTTGGAGAACACATTACCTTCAAGTAGGAAGTCATGATCTTTCTCAAGTTCATCTAACGCTTCGTCTAAGCTTCCTGGTACACTGCGAATATTCTTTTTCTCTGCTTCTGACATTTCATAAATGTTTGTGTCATATGGACCATAGCCTAACTTGCGTGGATCCATTTTTTTATTGATTCCATCAAGGCCTGCCATCAACATTGCAGAGAATGCAAGATAAGGATTGGCAGTTGAATCTGGTGTACGGAACTCAATACGGCAACCTTTTGGAGTAACAGCAGCAACTGGAATACGAACTGCAGCTGAACGATTACCTTTGGAGAATGCAAGATTTACTGGTGCTTCGTAACCAGGTACTAAACGCTTGAAAGAGTTTGTACTTGGGTTTGTAATTGCGATAAGTGCCGGTGCATGATACAAGATCCCGCCAATATAGTAAATCGCAAGCTCGCTAAGATTCGCATAAGCACCTTTCTCATAAAACAAAGGTGTGCTGCCATTAAATATCGATTGGTGTACATGCATTCCACTACCATTATCGCCGAACAAAGGTTTCGGCATGAAAGTTGCTACTTTACCGTATTGTCTAGCTGTGTTGTTCACAATATATTTATATTTCAATAAATTATCAGCTGTTTTCGTCAACGTATCAAAACGGAAATTGATTTCAGCTTGTCCTGCAGTAGCTACTTCGTGATGATGACGTTCAATCACGATACCTGAATCAGCTAGCAATCTACACATTTCACTGCGAATATCTTGTTGAGAGTCTGTAGGAGCAACGGGAACATATCCACCTTTAACAGGAATTTTGTAACCTAGGTTACCTCCTTCTTCTTTACGACCCGTGTTCCATGACGCTTCCACGGAGTCAACTTCAAAGGAAGATTTATTAATCCCGGATTCATATCGAACATCGTCAAATATGAAGAATTCAGATTCAGGTGCGAAGTATGCAGCTGTACCTACTTTTGATTGTTGTAAGAATTCTTCTGCTTTTTGAGCGATACCGCGAGGATCACGATCATAGCGCTCGCCGTTTGGTGTATAAATGTCGCACATAATCACTAAAGTGGTATGCTCTGTAAAAGGATCGATATATGCTGTGTCTGGGTCGGGCATCATTACCATATCTGATTCTTCAATTCCTCTAAATCCTGCGATCGATGAACCGTCAAACGCAACTCCCTCTTCAAAAGTCTCTTCTTCTACAGCAGTTGATGGTACAGAGATGTGTTGTTGCTTACCTGATAGCCCTACAAAGCGAAAATCAACCCATTCAATGTTCTTTTCTTTGATTAAATGTAATACATCTTTAACTGACATACATATTCCTCCTAATTTCCGCACATTTGTCTGATATTGTAAGCATAATGTTCATTTTTTTCATTAATTCATGGTGATATTATATAGTTTTAAACCTGACATAGTCAATAGTTATGTCAGCTATTTTTTGTATATGTGTAAGCTATGCTTACACATATACAAAAAATAGCCATATTCTCATAAGATAGAGAACTGGCTCATTTCAAGAATTCCGTTCATTCTATTAATTCGCTTTATGGGCTGATTTCGTGTCGAATGTCTTTCCGCATATAGGAGCTAGTTTCTCTAATTGTTTAAGCAAGTCAGCAAATTGTTGAGGGAATAAGGATTGAACACCATCACCCGTCATCGAATTGTCAGGATCGGTATGCATTTCTATAATCAAACCATCAGCTCCTGCAGCAACCGAAGCTTTCGTCATAGGTGCGACCAATTCTCTTCGTCCTGTTCCATGACTTGGATCAGATATGACAGGTAAGTGACTAAGTTGCTTTAATACAGGAATCGCTGATAAATCTAATGTGTTTCGCGTATACGTCTCAAATGTTCGTATCCCTCTTTCACATAACATGACATTGGGATTACCACCAGCTAAAATATACTCTGCAGCATTCAAAAATTCATCATATGTTGCACTAAATCCTCTTTTTAATAATACTGGTGTTTGAATCGACCCGAGTTTGCGCAATAAATCGAAGTTCTGCATATTACGTGTGCCCACTTGCAAAATATCGGCGTATTCAGCACAAATATCTACGTATTCAGGAGTCATCACTTCCGTAATGGTTAGTAATCCATGTTTTTTTCCTGCTTCAGCCATCATAACAAGTCCCTCAACTCCAACGCCTTGGAAACTATATGGACCTGTCCTAGGTTTAAATGCTCCACCACGAAGAACTTGCCCTCCAGCGGCTTTGACAAGTCTAGCGATCTCATCGATTTGTTGTGCATTTTCTACTGCACAGGGTCCTCCCATGACAATCAGTTCGTCGCCACCAATTTCTACTCCTTTGATGTGAATGACTGTGTTCGCAGGATGAAAGTCACGGCTAGCTAACTTGTAGGCTTTTGTGATTTTGACTACTTGTTCGACACCATCCATTTGCCTAAGGTGCTCTGCTAATTTCGGTTCAGCATGTCCAATAATACCTATTACTGTTCGGTCTTCACCTTTAGAGACCTGTGCTTTAACTTGGTTCTTTTCGATCACTTGAACAATTTCTTTAATTCTTTCATCTGTAATTTTATTAGAGGTAATTACAATCATTGTTGTCACGCTCCTTATCATAAGTTCGGAAAAATGCTTTTATGCTTTTATGCTTTTATGCTTTTATGCTTTTATGTGGTAAAGTAAATATATAACAAAATCGTACTGCCGTCAATCCTATATTTAAAATTAATAGCTACTCTATTTCGTTGGAAAAATACGAATTCTTTGTAAGCGCTTTTCTTTCCTAATATTGATCTGAGTTTTTAATAATAAGAAGATCGGGTAATACACTGCGATTCCAAGAACTGTACCTACAATAATCCCGCCAACAATCAAATCTAGACTACCGTCTATGATTTTTGATAGCCAAGTTGGCATAGAATCCAGAAAATACACTTGGATATAATCCGGAATCACGAGGTCACCTATTTTTTTGCTCAAAAATGCCATCGGAATATAGATGACTTTCCCTAACATAAACCCAATTAGTGCTCCAGCTATACTTCCTCTTAACAGGTAAGCTATAGGGAATATGAGGAAAAAAGCTAAGCCACCTGTAGGTAGCGTAAACATCTCCACTGCAATACCTATACTAAATCCTTTTGCTGTTTTCTGTGGGCCACCTTTGACTCGTAATAATTTTAAGTATTTATATTTGAACCATCGTTTCCATTTTGAAACTCTTCGATTCACTGTAATTTTATTTATCTTAAATTGAATTGGAGATGCAACTCGCTTTCTGTTTGATCAAGTTATCCACCTGTCATAAGGACTGGTTTTTTGCGAGCGGTATCAGTTTCTTCATGTTAATCGTTCTGATGTGTTCCCAAGTTGATGGAAGCCTCGGATCGAAGGTTTCGAGAAACTGAATCACTTCTTTTGTGATCGGTGTTGGTGTAGAAGCACCTGATGTAACACCGACTTTATGTATATTCATCAGCCACTCTGGTTCAATTTCAGTGACATCAGAAACACGATAAGCTTTTACTCCTGCGATTTCTTCAGAAACTTGAGCGAGTCGGTTAGAATTATTGCTTTTGGGATCACCTACAACAATGACTAAATCAACTTCTTTGGCTTGCTCTGCAACAGCTTCTTGTCTTACTTGTGTAGCTAAACAAATCTCATTATGAATCTCAGCATGAGGGAACTTCTGAATCAATGCATTGATCAAGTCTTTAATATCCCATTGACTCATCGTCGTTTGGTTCGTTATGACGAGTTTGTCGTCATCTACATCGAGAAGTGGGATGTCTGCCATATTTTCAACTAAATGGACTTGTTTAGGTGCTACGCCCATTGCACCTTCTGGCTCAGGGTGCCCTTTTTTTCCTATATAAATAATTTGATATCCTTCTGCGACTTTATCACGAATTAAATCATGGGTTCTAGTAACATCAGGACACGTAGCATCAACAACGGTTAACCCTTTTTCTTTGGCTTTTTTGCGAACATCGAGTGAAACACCATGTGCAGTGAATATAACTGTTCCTCGTTCGATCTTTTCAAGAATTTCAAGGCGATTTTCACCATCTAAGGTAATAATCCCTTCTTCATCCGTAAAGTAATCTGTTATATGCTTGTTGTGCACGATCATCCCTAATATATATATCGGTCTAGGCAAATCTAGATTTCTAGCTGTTTTCATTGCTAATGCCATAGCATCGACAACACCATAACAATAACCTCTTGGAGAGATTTTGAGTACTTCCACAATGATACCTCCTCATGAAAAACCAAGATCGTTCTTACACATTCAATTATAACCTATTGAGCAACGTGTTGATAGTTTATCGGAAGCCATATCATAAAAGTACTTCCTTTATTTTTACTGGTGATGACTTCTATTGATCCTTGATGCTCATCAATAATCCATTTTGCGATAGATAATCCTAGACCAGTTCCCGAAAATTTCCCTCTTGAAGGATCAGCTCGATAGAATCGCTCGAAAATATGAGGAATTTCTGACTCATCCATCCCGATCCCTGTATCGATAATCGAAATACCTACTTGATGCTCTGTCAACTGTGCTTCTAATTTGCAAAACCCTTTGTTTGTATATTTAAATGCATTTTCGATAAAAATAAACAGCAACTGTTGCAAATAATCTCGATTTCCTAAGACTTGTATATGCGCTAAGACTGTCAAATCACCTACCTGCCACTCAACGGTACGAGGTAAGAAATTCGCTTTGCGCACGACTTCATCAATCACAGGTTTGATTTCCAATGGATTTTTCTGTAGATTCACACGTGCATCTGCGCGTGCGAGAACTAACAAATCATTCACGAGATAGCTCATCCGCTGTGATTCTGCTGCTATATCATGCAAAGCTTCTTTGGAAATGACTTGGTGTTCTTCAAGTTTTCCTGCTTCCTCTTGTTGACTAGATTTCCACATTTTCTCGAGTAGCTCTACATTTCCACGTATTGTCGTAAGTGGTGTTCTGAGTTCGTGGGAAGCGTCTGATACGAATCTTCGCTGTGCACCATAAGCTTCTTCCAATTCACGATATACAACTTGTATTCTCGCTAACATCTGATTAATCGTACTCGAAAGTCTACCTACTTCATCATCTATTGGGCCTTCATAAATAATTCTTTTGTCCAAATCATCGCCTCTTTGAATCAAATTCGCAGAAGCAATCACTTGTTGAATGGGACTTAATGCTTTTCTGGCTAAGAACCAGCCTAACGTAGATGCTAGCAAGATCGTCAAGGCAGCAATAAAGATCAACATGTATTTCAATATCGTGAAGAAACTTTCGTATTGATTAATTGGAATAGCTGTTTGTAATATACCTCTCAATTCCTTAGAACCATCACTCGCAGAGCTGTAGATCCCAAGGTGATAGATCAATAGCCTTTGTCCAAGAATTTTTTCGCGCAAAAAAAATGAATCCGTAGTTTCAAGTTTATTTAGGATTTCTTCGGAAACAGGAAGATTCACATCGTGAAATTGTAAATTCGCTGATTTATTAATTGTCGCTAGCTTGACATTATATAGCTGTACAAATGTGTTGGTCGAATGTAAGTCTCTATCTTGCAAATCCAAATCGAGTACTAGACCTTTGAGAGTCAGTGATAATCTCGGTTGGATACGCGAGTAAGTTTTTTCTGCATTCGTCTTCAACTCTTGTTCAACATTGTTGTATACAAAAAAATCTAGAAAGAAATACAATCCTATGCCACATATAATTAAGGTTACTGCAAGAACGCTAGAATACCATAGGGTTAAGCGAAAGCGCAGAGACATGCTATCCATCCCCTTTCAACACATAACCTGCTCCTCGCACTGTTTGAATCAGTCGACCGTGTCCATATCCTTCCATTTTTTGCCGAAGTAATGCAATATAGACTTCAATTACATTGGATTCACCACTGAAATCGTATCCCCATATTTTATCCATTAAGGTAGATCTGGATAATACCCTTCTCGGATTGTCTAAGAAAAGATGAAGCAGGTCAAACTCTTTTGCAGTGAGTTCGATCAATTGGTTTTCTCGATATACTTCTCTTGCATCCAAATCCATCATCATATCCTCATAGGTTAACCGATTCAACGGAGCATCCATTCGCTCTGATTTCCTTCGAATCAGCACACGAATT
This sequence comes from Paenibacillus alvei, assembly GCA_945881905.1. GTDB lineage: Bacteria > Bacillota > Bacilli > Paenibacillales > NBRC-103111 > CAMCVV01. The sequence continues at coordinate 109,609 of CAMCVV010000001.1, read as the reverse complement.
CGAGCTAGAAGCTCTTCGAGAGCAAATGGTTTGACGAGATAGTCATCAGCACCCAGATCAAGACCCTTGACACGCTCACTTATTTCATCTTTAGCTGTTAACATCAGAATCGGTATGTCTATACCTCCATCACGTACTCGTCGAACGACTTCCCAACCATCCATAAGTGGCATCATCACATCAATAATCATCACATCCGGGGATCTATCAGATAATTGTTTTAAGCCCTCAGATCCATCGTGAGCGATAATCACCGTATACCCTTCAAATGCTAAACTGCGTCTAAGCATGGAAATAATACGCTCATCATCATCTATAATCAATATCTTCTCTTTCATGACATCGCGCACCTCCTAGCCTATATATCTATATTGTAACAAACTTCTCCATATACAAAAAGAGCAGCGAACTGATTGCTCCTAGCTCTCAGTTGCTGCATGTTTCATTCATTTCGACATCGAATTATGAATTACTGGCGTTACGATCTCCAATTTCAACATTGACTTCAATTCGCTTACCATCACGAATGATCCCTATTTTGATTTTGTCAGCTGTTTTATATGACTTTATGAGTTCTACGAGCTGTGAAGAATTTTTGATTTTCTTACCATCCACATCGACAATAACATCATATGGTCTTAACCCAGCGATGAATGCAGGACTCTTACGTTCTATGCCATTAATGAGTGCACCTTCTGTGTTATCGAGCTTCAAATCATTTACCCAGCTTTGATCAATCTCTTGCAAGGACACACCTATATATGGAGAAGGGGTTTTAGGGATTTTTACATTGTTTTTTAAGTTATCAAGTACAGATGATATAGTGCTAGTCGGAATTGCGAAGCCAATTCCTTGTGCTTGTGAATTAACCGCTGTGTTAATACCAATGACTTCGCCAAACAAATTTAATAGCGGTCCTCCTGAATTACCAGGATTAATAGATGCATCTGTTTGCAATAAGTGCTCATAATCCCTCGTGCCATTCTTATCAGTAATACTAATCGGACGCTCTTTCGCGCTTATAACTCCCACTGTTACCGTGTGTTCAAATCCGTAAGGATTACCAATAGCAACTACCCAATCACCTACATTGGCAGTGTCTGTATTCGCTAAGGGAAGTACTGAAAAATCCCGGTCATTCTCTATTTTCAAAGCAGCTAAGTCTAATTCGAAACTATTTCCGAGTAGCTGTGCTATAAACGGTTTATCGTAACCTTCAACTGTAACTAGAATTTCATCTGCACCATTAATGACATGCTCATTGGTGAGAATATACCCGGATTTCTCAAATAAAAATCCTGTTCCCATACCTGTTTGACGTAGTGTACCTGTGTTTGCATCATTATTGGGCGTAGAAGGTGAATTGTCTTCAAAAAATTGACGAAAAAATGGGTCATCCAAAAAGGAATTGTTTTGTTGTGATGATCCTTTTACTTTTGTGTATGCTTCTATTTTCACAACAGCTGGACTTGCATTATCAAAAATCTCAGCAATGCTATTAGGCCTTACGATATCTACAGCTAAATTGGTCGTATTTTGTTGATTCGTATTGCTTAGCGAATTGTTCGTGGTTTGACGATTCATGACTTGCTCGTTCATTGAAGCTGTTAGTTGACTATCTACTGCAAGTAAGGGTCCATTAGAAAATAAATTCGCTTTGTCTGAACCAAACATCAGTCCGCCGACAATGATGGTACCCACAAGAAAACCCGCTACCATGCCACCTTGAAATGTTCTTGTTTTTCGAGGTTTCTGCTTCTGGTCTTTAGTGGTTTCATATGGATTCGAAATAGAAACCATAGAAGATTGAATGACTTCACCTTCCTTATTCAGTAAAGCTTGGTCTATATCTGTTGTAGCTTGCTGATGTTGTGTTTTCTCTAGGTCGGCCGATTTGAAGGGTCCGTAGGAATAGTATCCTGTTGATTTTTCTTCCTTTAGAGCTTGCTCTGGTAATTCGGGTGTTCCCAATTTTTCTTCCTTTTTTTGATCATCCAACATGATTACCTCCTGAATTGATAATGGGAAATGAACTAAGGTCTGCGATATAAACGCTCCATTGATGTATACCTGTTTCTATCATGCACCTTGAACCTTAAATCCACATTAAAAATACATAAAAACGAGATAAAATATTCATTAACTTATATTTTTTTGAAAGTATTTATCTTCGACTTGTTGTAAGACTTCTGAAGCTTGCTTTACCCATTTCTCTTGGACATCCGCATCTGCATCTACCGCAGTTTGGAATTGGTCCCAGAGTGCACCAACAACATGAACTTCGGCTTTAGGATCGAGGCCCTCGTTGTATTGATGATGTAGAACAAAAGCTAAACCTAACTGTATAGCAGTATCTGTAGCAAACGTATCTCCTTCTAGAGTACCCGATATAACTTGAAATGGAATTCGAAGCCACACGGTATGCTTGTCGTCAAGATGTTTATCGAAGTAACCGTGCTGATAATCCCAATTACCACCTAAAATGAATCCAAATTCATGAAGGAGGGATTCGGCTTCTGCATAAGATTGCTTTATATTTTCAATTTTTGATGAGATAGCTTTCATGTTTATTCGCCTCCATACACCTATGTATATTAGGAAATCGTGATAAAAAAGAGGGAAAACCATCCATCCCTCTTACTACATCTATGTCATTAAGATTTACTTGTATCTTCTTCTTGTGTGTCTGATTTTGTTTGTTGGTTATTTTTTTGATTATTTTGTTGATCTGGTATCATATTCTCTGATGCAAACTCAACTTCTGTTTTGGATTGATTGTTTTTATTTTTCGCCATGTGGATCACCTCCTGAAGAAAGGTTGTGCGATTTTTTGTTATTTTATGATGGTAATCCCTGGTGATTATTACATGAGGTTTATATATGCTGTGTTTGCGCTAGAATTTCTTCTTTTAATTGATTCCATATTCTTTTATTTACTTTACCATTACCTTTTTTTATGACAAACACTTGAAGTATTTTTTTGCCCCACTCTTGATAGACTTGGTCTTTCGTATCGAAGTAGAGATCAATCTTGTCGCCTTTGATGAGACCACCTATATCTGCTACTACCCCATATCCGTAACCCGGAATAAATAGCACTGTACCGATCGGGAACACATCTAGATCCGCTGCAATTGTTGAAAGTGCACTTTCATCTCTAACGACCTGAATGCCCGAATACGTAATTCCAAATGCTGGGTGATCTGGTGTTTTCCCTGTGGATTCATAGCCTGCTGAATAGCCCGTTGCTGTTACTTGAACTGCATGACCCACAGACATATGTTCTTGGTTTTTAGGGGCATGCTTATAACTGAGTTGTTCTCTGTTTGTTGAGTCGTATACATCGCCCAACGGATAATTGTCTATAGGTAAAGCTTCTGTGGGCATATGTGTCTGTTCTTGTTGAACAGATATTGTTGAATTCTCATTTTCGATTTGAAGTTTTAATTTGCTATAGGCTTGTCCGTTCATCGAAGCAAGAATGAACATGATCACAACCCCTATTTTTACAAGGCGTTTTTTCGTTGTACACGACATCACAATAACACTCCTCCTGCACATGCAGTTTTTCCAAGAGTGCACCACCTTATTCATCATGTTACATTCCATAAAAAAAAGACCACTTTTGAAGTGATCTTGTTCTACTCTATTCCATGATATGCGTCTTTATTTCTTATCTTGAATTTCGTTGATAATCATTAAAATAAACTGATCTATCAGTTGTGCTCCTAGATCACCTGTTCCTCTTTTTCGCACAGATAATGTACCCGAAGTCATTTCATTGTCCCCAACGACAAGCATATAAGGGATTTTTTCTAATTGTGCTTCACGTATTTTGTAACCTAATTTCTCGTTGCGGTGATCGGTTTCTACGCGAATCCCTCTAGCTAACAATCTTTCTTTCACTTGATTGGCATAGTCTTCAAATGCTTGTGAGACAGGGATAACTCTTGCTTGAACAGGCATCAACCAAACAGGAAGAGCTCCCGCATAGTTCTCAAGTAAGAATGCAGTCATTCGCTCCATCGTGCTAATGATGCCGCGGTGTATAACAACTGGGCGATGCTTGAGTCCATCTTCTCCCACATATTCGAGTTGAAACCGTTCAGGAAGTAAGAAGTCGAGTTGTGCAGTTGATAAGGTTTCTTCTTTCTTTAGTGCAGTTTTGATTTGTACATCTAATTTAGGACCATAAAAAGCAGCTTCACCTATAGCTTCATAGTATGGTAAACCTAATTCGTCTGCGACTTCACGTAACATTCGTTGAGATGTTTCCCACATTTCATCATTTTGGAAATACTTCTCTTTATCTGCTGGATCTCGATAAGAAAGACGAAATCGATAGTCGGTTATCCCGAAATCTTTGTAAACCATTTGAATCAGTTGAATGACTCTAGTAAACTCTTCTTTGATTTGGTCGTGTCTACAAAATATATGAGCATCATTCAAGGTCATGCTCCTTACACGATGAAGTCCAGTGAGCGCCCCTGACATTTCATAGCGATGCATCGTCCCTAGTTCAGCAATACGAATAGGTAGTTCCCGATAACTATGCATGTCACTTTTATATACCATCATATGATGGGGACAGTTCATCGGTCGCAAGACAAGCTCCTCATTATCCATGATCATTTTGGGAAACATGTCTTCTTTGTAATGGTCCCAATGTCCTGAAATTTTGTATAGCTCTACATTTGCAAGCACTGGCGTATACACATGCTGATAACCTAAACTTTCCTCTAAATCAACGATATACCGTTCTAATGTTCTTCGAAGCTTGGCTCCATGAGGAAGCCAAAGTGGTAATCCTTGACCCACTTCTCTAGAAAAAGTGAACATTTTCAATTCTTTGCCCAATTTACGGTGATCTCGTTTTTTGGCTTCTTCAAGTAGTTGCAGATGTTCATCGAGTTGGGATTTCTTAGGGAATGCGGTGCCATATATGCGCTGTAACATTTTATTCTTAGAGTCTCCGCGCCAATAAGCACCTGCTACACTTAGTAACTTAAATGCTTTAATTCGACCCGTTGAAGGAAGATGTGGCCCACGGCACAAATCAAAAAATTCACCCTGATCATATATGCTCATCACACTATGTTCAGGCAAACCTTGTATAATCTCTAGCTTATAAGGGTCCCCTAAATGAGTGAATATGCGGATGGCTTCTTCGCGATTTACTTCTCGTCTACGAATGTATAAGTCTTCATGAATGATTTTTTCCATTTCTTTTTCGATTTTGTTCAAATCTTCCTGTGTTATCGGTGTATCCACATCAATATCGTAATAAAATCCATCTTCAATTACAGGACCGATTCCTAATTTTACTGCTTTATTCCCATATATGCGCTTGATTGCTTGAGCCATGATATGTGCAGTGCTATGTCGATAAATTTCAATGCCCGCTTCATGATCTAATGTTAGGATTTCGACTTCAGCATCAGATTCTAACACGAAAGATAGGTCTACGAGCTTTCGATTAACAATCGCAGCAACGGCATTTTTCTTCAAACCCATAGAAATGGATTCAGCCAATTGTTCAATTGTTGTTCCTACGGGGTGTTCTTGGACCATGCCATTAGGTAATTTCACTTTTACTTCCATTCGTCGGTATCCTCCTCAACTATAATCAACACAAAAAACACTTATCCCTCAAGGGACGAGTGTGTTTAGCTCGTGGTTCCACCCTAGTTCAATTCTTGAAAGCCTTGCACACAAGAATCCTCAATAGCATCTCATAACGGAGATGAGCCGGTGATATATACTTATGAACGCATTACACCTAATTGCGATCACTTTCCTCAACACAGCTCCAAAGGGGTAAATATCGATTTCACTGAAGGAGATTCCAGCCTAGTCTCCATTCTCTGAGCAGCTACAAGCAGATATTCGTTTCTTTGAATTGTACGCTTTTCTGTACTTATTATAATCAAGCTATGCGTATTGGTCAAGGATAGAGATGATCCTTTTTGTTGTTTTCTCTCACATATGAACTGCATATATGACAATACGTACACAGTTTAACTCTGTCTTCAAATATTTGTAGAATCGTTTGGATGATGGTGACATCTGAATCACGTGTATGTACACATATGTGCGCAGGGGATACAGAAATAAGTGTGCTGACGACCATATCTTCAAAATTAAGGTGATGATCAATCATATCTAATTTAAATGAGGAATCAATTCCCGAGGAACTAAGCAACTGAAAATGATGATCTAAAAGCTCAAATTCATGTTCAGCTTTATGTATCACATGTATGAGTGGAGTTTTCACTTCTTGTATACACACAAAGTATTTCAAAAGTGAAATGAATTCCTGGTACTGCTGATCCATCTTGAATTCTTCCATAGCATATCCAACAATCTCTGATAATTCTTCAACGTAATCCTTAAGTCGAAAAAATATATACCCTTCCAAAATCAGGGTCTTGTATTCTTGAAAATAATCTTGTGTGCGTTTGACGATGTCACGTCTGCGATTACTATGGGCTGGGAATTGTTCCTCCATCCCTACATCCATTTTTCTTAAAAATCTTGCAGCAAGTTCATATATACGATCTATGTCCTGAAGGTGATGAAATTGAAGCTGATTCTTAATTATATTTCTTAGAAGATGTTTTTCTTGCACATCAAGAATATGTTCTGCAATCACTTGACTCAAACACTCCAACATCTCATGCTCGATAGTTCTAGACAATTCTTTCTCACACTCACCATACATTTCACTATGAAATTCGTACCGCTCAATGTGTAATTTGATGGTTGCAGGAAAGTTCTGCATGTGGCGTAATTTTTCAACCATTTCTTGATGCAAAGAGCAGATCACTCGATCCGAACCATTCATGACGATGATCTTAAACAACTCCATGGTTTCATCTCCTCGCTCGTATACATTCTTGGTAGAAGTATATGGCCTTTCGGAGAGGGTTATACAACCAATATCTACAAATTGATGATTACGACTCGTTATGAATGTTCGACTTCAGCTTGAGCAAGATCTAATGCACGTGATAGATCAGCAATTAAATCATCGATGTGCTCGATACCCACTGAGAATCGAAGTAAGCGATCATCTACACCTATTTTCTCGCGAATCTCGATGGGTATATCTGCATGTGTCTGCACTGCTGGATAAGTCATTAGGGATTCAACCCCCCCTAAACTTTCAGCAAAAGCAATTAATTGAATATGCCTAAGGATCGGTTCTATGAGTCTTGCGTTTTTTACTTTGAAGGAAAATATTCCCGTGTTTCCTCTGGATTGTTTTTTTTGAATCTCATACCCTGCAGATGAAGAAAGCCCAGGATAATACACTTCATGAATAAGTGGATGATGCATCAGATACTCCGCGAGGCGTAATGCATTATGTTCATGTCGCTCCATTCGCAACGCGAGAGTTTTCATCCCTCTCATCAGCAACCAACAATCATGCGGACCGAGAACCGCTCCAATTGAGTTATGTAGAAACGCGATTTGCTCTGATAAATGTTGGCCTTTTGTAACAATTAAACCAGCTAACACATCGTTATGGCCACCCAAATATTTTGTTGCGCTGTGAATGACGATATCTGCTCCCCATTCTATAGGTCTTTGCAAAAAAGGAGTCAATAACGTATTATCCACGATCGAAATTAAGCCATTATTACGAGCCCATGTACATATGACTTCTAAATCAGTCACCATCATAAGTGGATTTGTTGGTGTTTCAATTAAAATGCCCTTCGTGTTTTTTTGTAGGAGTTCATCAAGTTTCTGCACATCATTCGTGTCCACATAACTCGCAGAAATCCCGAATCGCGACATGACGCGCTCTAAAAGTCGATATGTTCCCCCATATAAGTCTAACGAGACTAGTAGATGATCCCCTTGACTAAATAATGAGAAAATATTCTGAAGTGCTGCCATACCTGACGAGCAAGCAAATCCTCTATCGCCACACTCTAACTCAGCGATGGCATCTTCTAGAACTGCACGCGTAGGATTTTTGGTACGTGCATAGTCGTAACCTGTACTTTGACCTAGCTTGGGGTGGCGATATACAGCTGAAAGATGAATAGGGTAACTGATTGCTCCTGTTACTGGTTCAGAACTAGACCCGATTTGAGCTAAGCGACTTTCGATTTTCATTATATTCACTTCACATTCTCCTCTATAATTACCATTCATAAGGTGTTTCTTGGTACACACAATAATTCAGCCAATTCGAATAGAGAAGATTCGCATGTGCTTTCCACGTCACTACAGGTAGCTGTGTTGAATCATTTTGCGGAAAATAATTTCTAGGCAATGGGACGTGAAGACCTTTATTCACATCTCGGACATATTCTGATTGTAAGGAATCACAATCGTATTCAGAATGTCCTGTTACGAAAATATGTTTACCGTTCTTTGTTGCGACAATATAGACTCCTGCTTCTTCAGATTCAGATAAAATTTCTAAACCTTCATGAAGGACAATATCTTCTCGACGCACTTCAGTGTGACGGGAATGTGGAGCATTAAACACATCATCAAAACCTCTTAATATTTTTCTGTTAGGGTGCGTCAATGTGTGCGGAAATACACCAAACATTTTTTCCTGAAGAAGATATTTGGGTATCCCATAATAATGATATAATCCCGCTTGTGCAGCCCAACAAATGTGTAAAGTTGATGTCACATTGTGCTGACTCCAATCCATGATGGTTTTTAATTCTTCCCAATACGTTACTTCTTGGAAATCCATCATTTCTACAGGTGCTCCCGTAATAATCATTCCATCCATCTTCAAATGTTTGATGTCATCAAAGGTTTTATAAAACATCTGCAAGTGTTCTTTTGAAGTATTCTTTGAGTCATGCGTCTTCGGATGAAGTAATACAAGTTCAAGCTGTAATGGCGTGTTGCCAATAATGCGAAGAATTTGTGTCTCTGTCGTTTCTTTATTAGGCATTAGGTTCAGTAATGCAATTCGCAGAGGTCTAATGTCTTGATGATATGCCACGCTCTCATCCATCGTGAAAATATTTTCTTTGTTCAATATTTCTTTGGCTGGTAGATGGTCCGGGATTTTTATTGGCATCTCATTCACTCCTTCAAGCAATTCCTTATCAACATAAAAAGCCAATCTCAATATAGAGAAAGGCCATGTATTCGAATTCTAATGTCCTCTCTCATCTCCCAAAATCACGTTAAAAAAGTGATAATGCAAGAATTAGCACCGTTCGGTCTTTCATTTCAAAAGACAGTCGGTTGCCGGGTATCATAGGGCTAGTCCCTCCACCTACTCTTGATAAGAGTTATTCATATTTAGTTATGAACATACATATATTTATAAAAACATAACTTTATTCTAATGTAAATGTATTAGTTCGTCAAGATCAATTCATTGCGATGATCATTAGCGAGTAGACACCGGAGTAGTTTTACTTTTGCGGAATTTGATACGAAGTAGCTTTAACCAATCATAAATACGGTCTATTTCTTTATTCTTCAATTCATCTGCAGGAAAGAGTCGAAGAAGGACGGGTTTAAGGAAACGATCACCTTCTGTCTCGAAGATGTGCCATGCTTTCAGCTGTTCTTCGCTAGAGATAGCTTTCAATTCAGTATCGATCAATGCATCGAAATTATATCCATCTCGATCTAATTCCTCGGTCCAAAGCACTAATTCTCCTCGTGGGATGGACATCGCAGAACCAATTGCATCAAGTCCTAAATCAGAAGTAGTATATTCCAAAAATTTGTGTTTGTTGATTTCCTTCTCCCGTTCAATACGAACACGTCGTGCTTTCTGTTCAATCATCCATGCTTCGAATTTTTCATGATCTACTTTTTTCGTTACCCAATCTAAAGGGAAATCAGCTTCTCTTTCGTGTAGTTGCGTAATGCCCAGAATCTCTTTGCTGTACATATTGGTTTTATGCTCTCCAAATCCAGGGATTTGCATCAGTTCTTCAGATGTGTTCGGAAGAAATACAGATATGATACGTAATATGCGATTGGTAGCTAATAAATATTGTGCTCTGCCTTCTTTAGCTGCTTGTTCTCTGCGCCATTTCCTTAACTCTTCAAATACCTCATCATTTGGAAACAACGTGCTGTAATAATATAATAACTGTGGTTGTTTTGATTTTGTGTGCATCCCTTGTGTAACATCCATTTCCGCGGATATCAATGGTTGATAGCCTTGGAGTATCTTGTCTTTGAGATTACTAAAATATGATTGCACAAGATCATTCCAGCATTCTCCTTGGTACCATATATCTTGAATAAGTTTATGAGCTGAATTGGGTTCGTTCCAAAATATATACCAAACACCATCTTTTTCAGCAATAGAAACTTGAGCTGTTTTGAGGATGCCTTCCTCTACTTGTTTTTCTAGTGTATTCAGAAATACAACGTTCAATCTTTCTCCTCCTCAATTGGTTTTCTCATAAAAAAAAGCACCCTCCCACAATGAAATGTAAGAGGGTGCTTCCCTTTAATTATCCAAATTGTACCATGATGCCTATTTCCTTGACAAGTTATATCTGTTGTTCGAAGGTGATTTCGATTATACTATATATATATTTTGAATCGGAGGATCAACATGTCAGATATTGAATTTCTATATGATCGCACAGAAAGTACCACTACTCGCTTTGTATGTTTTATTGGAGACGCTTTGTATCGTTTTGATTTAGCGATTACTACAACTACGAATTTTTACGGTAAAACCCTTGTAACCGATTTGCAAACAGGTAAAAGCGCCATTATCGGTCCCGATGATTTAGCTGAAGAAGGATATTTATCTTATGTATACAAAATCAATGAAGAACAAGCTTCAGAACTTCAATCTTTCTTAGTTGAAGTGATCGGCGACACGTACTTCACAGATATATAAACGTAAGAACGATTGCATATAAAGTAATCCAATGACTTATACTATACTCAAAACCACTTCACGTGCATACACAGGAGGTTCTTATCATGAAAACCGGGTTTCTAGACGAGGATATGCAAGTTACTACAGACCTAGCTACTGTAGAATCTCAGCGAAATGACCTTGCAACTGAAGAATTCCCTGAAGGTCCTCTGGGTTCTTATTTCAGAACTAACCCATTACGAAAAAGCTTGCCTTGGAGAAAAGATCAACGGACATCCCACAGGTTTAATTATGAGAATCACCAACTTCACTCAAATATACCCCGAAATTATCCTGGGGATACAGTACTTCACACGAAAATAAAAGATGAGCACCGCAACACTTAATATGCTTATACTTCTATGGTGTCTGAAGTCTAATTGTAATGCTATGACCGTAACTCGAGTTGTGATCAGACAGCACTTGATGCATTCGTTTGATCACGCTCCATCAACATAGCATTTAATTGTCCTCCCAACAAAATCATGATACTGCTGATGTATAACCAGATCAACAACACAATTACTCCGCCTATACTGCCGTATACATAGAATGATCCCCATAAATTGACATAAAATGCAAATGCCATAGAAATTAAAATCGATCCGACTGTTGTAAACAATGCCCCTGGGAGGACTTGTTTCACTCTAAGTGATCGATTCGGAACAACAACATAGATCCATGTGAACACGATAAACATCGTCATGATAGGAATCAATAATTGTACTACACTCCAACTGAAATAAACACCACTCGGTAAATCATAGTAAGTAGATAGCACATGCCATATCATCGCACCAAATACAAGCAAAGATAAAGATATTACACTGATACCCGCGAATCCCAAAGTGAATACAATAGCAATTCCTCGAATCTTCCAATAAGAACGCTTATCTAAGGTTCCATATGCTTTATTCAAGCCTTTCATCATCGCCAACACACCAGTAGAAGATGCCCATAGCGTTCCAAGAATACTTAGTGAAAGTATCGTTTTGGGATCGTTATCTCCTATTTCTTGCACATAGGCTTCTATCATTTCATAAGAACGTTCTGCAAGTAATGGTTGCAGATTCTTGAGGAGCAACTCACTTGAAAACGGAGTATAACTAATGAGGTTCATGAGAAATATCAGGAATGGAAAAAAAGATAAAATAAAGTAATACGTTAATTGCGCACTCAAAGCACCGATTTCCCCAAGTCGATATTGAGCAATCATCTTTAGCGTTAATCGATATGCTTGCCCAAGCCCTTGTCGTAACAGATTCATATAAGCAGCACTCCTTCATTATCTAGCTTAACCAACTAGAGTAATGTTGAAACCATGCTGAGTGATGTGAATCCGGCTTCAATCAAAGCTGTACAAGAGTTCACATATCCATTGCTCAAGATAAACAACTCATCTACTACTCTTAAATCAGTTTTAGGAGATCCTCCAATTCGAATTCTCGAAACGTACTTTCCGCTGTTTGGATATCGGGTTGCCATTGACAATCTGTTAATTCCATCTGGATGGGAACATCTCTTCTGATGATGGCTAACTTTTTGGATAAGATCAACATCTCTTGATGAATCATAATTTTCGAGCGAATGCTGTCTGTTAACTGATCGATATGAGCTAATACACCATCCACATCTTGATAGGTTTGAATCAGTTTCTGCGCTGTCTTCTCACCAATGCCTCGCACACCTGGATAATTATCACTAGCGTCACCCATGAATCCTTTTACATCTGGTATTTGATTAGGTCTGAGACCTTTGTTTTCCATCAATACTTGTGGTGTGTACACCGTGTAATTGGATCTGCCTTTATTCATCAAGATGATACATACATCCTCTGTGATGAGCTGGAACATATCGTGGTCTCCTGTAAGTATGCTTATAGGTGTTGGAGATTTCTGAGTTAGTTGACTTGCAAGCGTACCGAGACAATCATCCGCCTCATAACCTACCACACCTATATTCGGAATACCCATTGATGTTACAATTATTTTCACTGACTCGAATTGAGGAACGAGATCTTCCGGTGGTTCAGCTCGGTTTGCTTTGTAAGATGGATATAACTCTGTACGAAATGTAGTACTGCCCATATCCCAGCAGCAAATCACATGGGTAGGTTTAACATATTGGATCGCATCGCATAAATATTGCACAAACCCAAATAGCGCATTGGTAGGAATACCAGCGCTTGTTTTTCGAATATATCCTTTGAATGAGGTGGCGAAGTAGGCTCTAAATAAAAGCGCCATTCCATCTACGAGTAAAACTCGATTTTGACTATTCATATTCCAGCTCCATCAGTTCTATGATTGTACATCATACCATAATGGAGCGGCCGATCACACTATAATTCAAAAGAAGTTCCACCCGGGTAGCCATCGGAGCCATACGGAATACCAGTTCGGAATAACGAAGCCAGATAGTAAGGGATAGAATAAGACAAACAACAAGGCAACTGCAGACAAGTAACTGACGACGATACGTTTGCGCATCGGGTACTTGTCTAGAAATAGCTTGATGTAATACGTAATGATTAAGATCATAAAAGGAACCATGGCGAAATAATGATAGATAAATGTGAGTCTAGGGATAAGAATCCACGGTAAATACTGCGAACAATACCCAATCAGAAGTATTACTAAGATGCGGCTTCGCGTTCGGTAAGCAACATAAAATGAACTCAATACGAGTATAACTCCTGGCCACCAAATCAACGGATTACCAAAGGAGATAATACTTGAAAGCATTCCTTCAGGTAAGAAATGACCTTGATAATACCATATCGGACGTAACATCAGTGGCCAAGCCCACCAAGATGAAGAAAAGGGATGAGTAGCTACTAAATTCTTATGGTAATCATACATGTTTTTTTGATACGTAAACACATCTTTCAGTTCGTGTCCCGGTCCTGATACTTGCATAAACGGGATATACGATAACAAATAAATGACAACTGGAATAAACACAAAAGTAAGTACACACCAAAGCAAAGTCATGATTGTATATTTATGGAAAACATGTACGATTCGATGTAAATAGGCAACCTCTTCAGAAGACTCAGACCATTCAATTGGCTTTTTGGAATTACGTTCGCGTTTTTGTTCGGTAATATGGATGAGTTGAAGCTGATTTGAGGCTTGTTTGTATTCAGAGAATCGTTCAAGCAAGACAAGCAATAATATGACTGCTAATCCCGCTCCACCGTAAAACACGATCCATTTTGAAGCGATCCCTAGTCCAAATGTGAGTCCAGCAAGTCCAAGGGGGACGAGTGTTTTGATAAGAGATTCTCGGTAGAAGCTTAATGAATAAAACTGATACATAAAATAAAACATGAGCATGATAAAAAACACGCCATATACATCAATCGTTGCAATTCGTGTCTGCGCGAAATGCATAAATTCAAATGATAGAAGTAATGCAGCAATGAATGCATACGTTGAATTTCCGAACAATTTTTTGGCAAAAACATACATAAGCGGGATCATCGCAACACCAAATAATGTCCCCATGAATCGCCACCCAAATGGATTTAATCCAAATAACCAGATGCCAAATGAAATAATTACTTTCCCTAGAGGAGGATGTGTATTCTCATAAGGCTCGATCTGATGTAAATGTTCATAAGCTGTCCTCGCGTGATAGATTTCATCAAAATATGTGCCTTCCATGAATGAAGGAGCATACGGAACCGTGTCAGACTCATCAAATACATAAGCAATGTCTTGCTTCGTCATCGATGACTCATGGCTCACCGAAATTTCTGCTAAAGGAATCGGCGTTTGTTCTTGATCTTGAAAGAAAGCAACCTCATGTACATAGAGTCCAATTTGATTAATTTCAATTTTGACAAATCGTGCTGTATATTGAGGTTCAACTGTGTGCCAAGTCAACACTTTTGCATGGTTAGACTCCACTTTCATTGGGTTATCCCAATTCATACTATCCTCAGAAAACCAATATGAATAAGTTCCTTGACCGACTCCTGCAAAACTATTAATTCTGGAAATTTTCGTTGATTGTCCCAAATCGACAATAATGGCTTCCCCTACTGCCGAAGGTTTCCAGAAAGTTTCCGGTGCTTCATGTCCTCCTAGACGACTGAAAGCTATAATGGAATAGACCACAACCAGAATACTTACATACAGCAAGTCCCTTTTCGTAAAAAGACGTGGAGTCTGGTTTAGTTTGTAGGCTCGATCTTTCTCTAGCAAAGACAATTCATTTGATTTTTTGAGAGGATTCTTTCTCGAGTTTGGGAGCTTCGAGCGGATGGGCATTCGCTGATTCATCGTATAAGATCGACTTTTAAACATAAGCCATCCTAGCCAAATGGCACACCCCAGAAGAACCACATTGGCGATAGAAACCAAGAACATCAGTACATCCTGATTTGAGATGTGGAATTTTTGTTCGAAGCTACTCCTTAATACATAACTCACATTCAAGATATTCGTGATACAAAAACCAATAAATAAACTCAATATCCGGCGATCTTTGATAAAGATATAACTGATCAAGACGAGAGGTAAACTATAAAACAAATATCGCTCATGCATTTTAGTAGAAAGCACAAAAACTATCGTCATAAATAAGAACATTAAATAAAATATTTTGCCTGGTAATTCGCGACCTTTGACTTGTAGGTATCCTACAAAACATAAACCAGCAAACAAGAAAATCCAACCCCATAACTCATACGTAAATATAAACACGGTTTGTTGAATTTCGACAAAGTTGCCTCTGAATAAAGTCATCAGATTAAATGCGTTTAACGAAGCATACGAATACGAAGAAAGGGTTCCTGCATATAGATCGTACAGCCACATGAATCCTTGGGGATTCATTGCTTTGAAAGGAAGTGCAACTATAATTATGGTGGCTAGACCACTAATGATACAATACCCCATAAGTCGTAGATCTCGCTTGAGCACTACCGCAATCAGAAAGAACGGCAAGAAGAGAAGTGCTTGTGGTTTCAACAAAATGGCTAAGGCCAGTAATACGGATGCAATGACCAGTTGATTCCGTTGTTGGAATAAAAGATAAGCGACAATGAAAACCATAAAAAAAGAATCCACTTGTCCCCAAACCGTAGAATTTAACCATAATACGGGGTTAAATGCGATCAAAGCAGCTAAACCCAAAGCTTGCCCATTTGAAATGTTTGGCCTACCGATAGCGATTTTGTATACCATGAATGCCAAGATGAGATCAGATACCATAGCCGGTGTTTTTATGGCAATGATCGAAAGTTTCGAACTCCACAAGATCTCGAATATTCCATGAAATTTTCCAATGAGGTACAGCACATACATATATCCAGGCGGGTAATCGATGAAATAGGATTCCGTATTCTGATACATGCCTGATAATCCTACAGATGCAACTCTTGCAGACCAAGCCATGAAGGTATTCACGTCTGATTCATAGCCAAACCAGACCGGTGCGAGAATGATACGCATAACAAAACCCAGTACAAGTAAACCCCATAAGGTTGTATATGAGCTGAATCTCGACATCGAACCATTTTCTAACTTATTGAATGCTACCATACAACGAATTCCTCTTTCATTTAATCATACTTGTTCAATGATCAATTAATGCAAATTATATTATATAGTATACATCTATATCCTATAAAAAACACTGCTAGTGTCAGTCTACGTATAGAAATGACAGGTGCAGTGTATTTGTTTCATTATATCAGTACATGTATATATGATAGGTCAACTCATCAAATCCTTGAACACATATTACTGTCTATGCAGGTGTGTCCACGCTTGCTTCATCCATACCTTCTAAGAAAAATTCAACGAGCTTCACATGCTTTTTAAGTGATTTTTCATGAATCAAATTAATCTTACCATTATCTAACCGTCCAAATACATAAGCTAGCTCTTCATTTTCATGTGTCCAGTCGAAGCCTTCTAAAACACTCAAATGATCTGTCCAGAACTCATTATATTGCTCATTTGGGAATATAAATCGACTTGCATATAATGCAATCCCCTCTTGCATCGTTCGATTAGCTGACGAGTATTGGGAAAGTCCCGGTTGTTCTGGCATCATCGGTAGTATAGTGTTAAAAAATTGATGGAGAATCTCCACATATACGCTAGATTCATTACGGACTTTTCGTTGTAATTCATAAGAAACTTGTAATTTCCCTGAAAAAAGCATAACAGCAACAGAATATAACCAACTCAAACAGGTATAATTTTTGTTGAACGACGTTAAATTATTCCGAAGCTCTACCCCTGCATTCTTCAATAATATGTGATGCTCCGCAACTTGTTGAATAACAATATTTAATGGATCAATCGAGTCAAATGAATGCCCGAGTTCTTTACTCACCAGTTGAACTTTAGCATTGATATCTCCAAATAATTGTTGTTCTTCTAATTCAGTCAATCCAATATATATTTGCACGGCGAGTTGCGTATTCATCAGTTCTAGTCTTCGTTTCTCAATCTGTTGGATCAATCCTTGCAACTGTTCAATTTCTTCAGTAAGACTTTCATCTTGTCCGGATTTTCGCCATTTTATTTTTAAGGATGTTAATTGTTTTTCATGTTTTCTTACTTCTTTTTGCATAGTTTCATTGACATAACCTAATGCAGAGATACGATGTTGACCATCAATAATACTTAATTTCGAACCATGTCTTACGTACAACTCCTGATCATTTTTGGCGAGCTGATTAATTTCTCTTAACGACAACGTCACAGGCCCAAAAAATACTTGGTCTAATTCACGTTCTTGTAAATAGTTCGCGATTTTCCTGCGTTGTACGTGGTTCATTTTCCGTTGTACCATAGGGTCAATCGCTGTATAGTTCAACAAATCTAACACTCGCACCGCAACTGTGACAAGTCCAAACCTATCACAAAAAGGATAGATATTCATTTTCAAAGATAACCCTTCCATTACATCACATCCTTATTGGTTTGAATGAGTGTGAGGTTCTTCTCTTGGTAAAAATGTTTGATGTAATTATACGCTTTCGTAATCCGAGATCGTCTTGGCAATCGATCTTTTTCATCACCTTGGTAGATGTCATTCCAATCGATGTATGGCAATATTTTCATCACGTGCTCAACCACATAATGATTAAATTTGCCAGTCTTGGTTGCTTCATGATGGAAGAAGAGTGCCAGTGCGATTTGAATGTTTTCTGTCCATACCAAATCTCCTTTTGTGGGTTCGCGAAGATAATGCAATAAGCCATTAAAATAATCCGTAGCTTGCGAAATAATACCTTGGATATCTTTCTCTTCGAATACAAAGCCATTATGACGTGCGGCAGATTTCATGCGACCTTCAAAAAGAGCAATCAAGATTTCGACTAATAAATGATAGGAGAACAAATAGTCCGGGGATTTCCCTCTCTCTGTATACATATCTACTGTGATATGCGTTATTGCAAGTGATTGCTTGACGAGTTCAGTAGCAGCTACATGATAGAATCTTCGCTGGTCTCTGAGCACCGCTAAATTCCCTCCAATTTTGCGTGGAAGTTTATTGATATCTGAGAAAAGTTGGCGTTCTTGACGTGAATTAATGTCTAAGTAAATCATGGTTGATATCGGGAAAGCATAGAGTCTCTTTAATTTCTCAGTGATTTCATCCATCCGTTCATACTCTCTGCGGTCTTTTGCTCTGGCCATCTGACTTTGTAGCATTTCCATCGTTCGTTGAAAAGCTACTAAACGATGTTGACCATCAACCACATACAGCTTTTCGATAGGTTGAAGTCTGAATGTCTGTGTTGCTCGATCCATAAATCCCGCACCTCTTGCTGAAAAAATGATGCCAGGAAAATAAATGGGCTGACGATTTTCTAAATACAAATGAATGTATTCGATCAATTTCGAAAGATTCCTTGGGATAATTGAACGTTGTACTTCTAGATCTACTTCATAAATACTAAAAAGTTTACTCACAGGTAATGTCGTAGAAAGTGTGTCTTGATTGAACGTGTTTCCAAAAAAACCTGGTATCTCCGTATAGGAAGCAGGCATTTGTTCAGCGAGTAGTTCTGAAAGAGAAGAGAATGATTCCATAAATAATTCCTTTCATGTTGTTTAATTACTTAATTATATATGTTTTCCAATTATTTTAAAACTATACTCTTCAATAATATTTCTCGCCTGTGATTCCTATCACTTGTTTCCCCATGAGAACGCATGAATAGAAATCAATAAATCCCCGACTATAGGTATAGTCAGGGATTACAAACTACAAAATATGTGTATGGTTCCATCTTATTTCATCATAACGTGAGAATCTCTAGTTGGTGAACTTGTCTGATCATAAATAACAAAAATAATGCAAGTCCGATATACAGTGCTCCATAGTTCAACCGTGTTTGTGTAGGGACATCATAATAACTTTCGTTTTCGTGAACGACACATTCTATTTGAACTTGTATAATCAGATGAAGTCCATCCTCTTTTTGCAGTTGTTCCACACCATTGACTCGAACTTTACTGATGATGAGCGGCTTAGGTAACGGAATCTTGCTTTGAAATCCAATTCCTTCCCACATCACTTCTAGGATTTGAGTGCCTTGTTCGTCACCTCGATATATCGAATACGTACGGTACGTTAATTCTCGTTTGTGTTCTTTACCAGGAATGAATACACCTTCACGAAGTAAGTGTTCAGCTAGGTAATCAAATCTCGGTTCGATCGTGATAGGTTCTCGTTTATCTTTGTATTTGACATACTTCTTATATAAGTCATAAGCAAACATTGCCCAAATAATGAAAAATAAAATGCTTTTGAGGTAAACGATCACAACCAATCCACCGATAAGTCCTACAACCCATAGCCACCTTGTGACTGCGGTTGCAATTCGGCCGCCATCCAAAGGGTGAATCGGCAGTAAGTTAATTAAATTCAAATAAAATCCAATGTAAGCAATTGAAATAAAAACAGGTGATTGGAACTCGACGCCAATTAAGTAAGCGATACATGCTCCTATGGTACCTAATATGGGTCCTCCAAATGCGATATACGCCTCCGTAACTGCATCTAATGGGTTCTTTTTCATGGTAATTAATGCACCTAGAAAAGGTATGAATACAGGCGCAGACACAGGCAGTCCCTTTCTTTTTGCAGCAATCACATGTCCCATTTCATGAACAAATATCATCAATACTAATCCAACTGCAAAATATACAGGAGCTATCAGTGCATAGGCCCATATAGAAACAAACATCGTAATGATGGCTCCGCCAAATTTACCGAATTTCAATAGCGGTAAAATAAATTTTAGTTGTGAAACGATAAATATCACGACTGCACCGATCACCCAAAATGGATTCTTCTTTTTTGATTTATTATTTCCATTTCCCATGTTGGACCTCCTTAGACCTGTTTCCAAACGCTTGCGAAACCGCTCTCTGTAAACCCTAGCGTGACTTGAGTACCATCTGTGACTATCGGACGCTTAATTAATCTGCCATTACTTGAAAGTAACATCAACTGCTCTTGTTCTGACATCTGCATGATGTTATCTTTTAACTTCATTTCTTTATATACTTGACCTGATACATTGAAGAAATGTCTTACGGTTAATCCGCTATTCAACACGAGTTTTTCTAATTCTTCGACAGAAGGGGGAGCTTGGAATACTTCAATATGTTCATAAGCAATCGAATTAGCTTTTAACCACTTTGTTGCATTCCGACAAGTTCCGCATTTATCATAACCATATACTTTTACACTCATATGAACCTACTTTCATCATCTCATTGACTCTTATTTGAAAGACTATCGTTTGCAGTAAACTCAATACTTACTGATATGTTTTTAAAAAATGGTGTAATGCACTGAGATCTTCTGGCCATGGTGCGCAGAATTCCGTCCATTGTTTCGTGATTGGATGGATAAAACCAAGTGAATACGCATGAAGTGCTTGTCGATGAAAAAATGATTGAACATCTTCTTGAGATTGTGCGTATCGATCAATCGTGTATGTTTTATCACCTACTAAAGGGTGTCCTATATGCGCTGAATGTACTCTAATTTGATGTGTTCGTCCAGTCTCTAATCTCAAACGAATCCAAGTTGCTTTATGAAAACGCTCGATCACTTCGTAATGCGTAGTTGCAGAATAACCTGTTGATATCACTGCTCTTCGATGTGGGTCATCTGTGCTGCGATCGATCGGAGCTTCGATCGTCCCCTGGTCTTGAGCAACTACGCCCCATACAAACGCATAATATTCCTTTTTCACTTGATGCGCAATGAACTGATTCGAGACTTGTTGATGAATGTAGGGGTTTTTCGCAATCGCAAGAACTCCTGAAGTTTCTTGGTCTAAGCGATGGAGAGGTCGAAATCTATGGAATTTATGCAATTGCTGCCAATGATAGACAACAGCGTTTGCTAGTGTGTTCACATAATGTCCGTGGGTGGGATGGACAATCATCCCCGACGCTTTATTGACCACGACGACATACTCATCTTCGAATAAAATATGTATCGGAAGGTTCTGTGGAAGAATATCTTCCGACTGCTCATGTGCCATATGGACTTCAATGAGGTCTGCCGCGCGAACCTTTACATTGATATATTGGCGATCTCCATTTACTAAGATCCCTCGCTCCGTTTGTTTGACTTTTGATATTAATTTGCGGGATAGATGTAGTCTTTTGAGAAGAATTGTTCGCAGAACAAATCCATCCTCATCTTCAGGTATGCGATATATCAGTGGCTCGTAATAGTTCATGACTTGTTTTTAAATACCTCTGCACTTCGCATATATGCAACATCTTGAACGAGTTCGCGATGATTAGCTGTTCGAGCTATTGTAAAAAATAAATCGGATAAGCGGTTCAAATATCGAGAAACCTCAGGATTAATCTCTTCGCTTCTCTGTAAAGATACCACTCTGCGTTCAGCGCGACGACAAACGGTTCTACATACATGTAGCGATGAAGAAATCAGACATCCTCCAGGAAGAATAAATCGAGTAATATCAGGTGTTTCAGCGTCATATTTATCAATCCAATTTTCTAAATTTTGCACCATTTGCTCGTCTACCATGTCGGATTTACCTGTTATTTTCAATGTGGCTAGATCTGTGCCGCAATCAAAGAGTTCATGTTGAACCTGCAATAAATCAGTGATCAAATCAAGATACTTTTCGTTATTCATATAACTAATCGATAAACCTAAGCAGCTATTCAATTCATCAACCGTACCATAGGCTTCAACTCGTTCATGATCTTTAACTATTCTTCCACCTATGACACTTGTTTCCCCTTGGTCACCAGATCGTGTATAAATCTTCATTAGATTTCCTCCTATAATTTTGCTATGACTCCGATCAATCAAATTCATCAATGATTGACAGCCACATATGAAAAAAGTCGGTGTGGCTTCACCGACTCTGGCTACATTCTTTCATGTATTCAATGATTTTCATATCAAGTAATCCGCTGATTTCAATCACAGCTTCCGAAGTCATATCCGCTCCTCCAGATACAAGCATTTCTAATTTTGAGCGCAAGTTCTTAATTTCTTCTTCTAACACCATACGTTCAACGACTCCTCTTGATGAAATGAATCCAAGATATATCATGTTTACTCATATTTAGATTTTTGCAAGAAAAGTTCCCATCCGATCTAGCGCTTCATTCAACTGAGTGATCGAAGTCGCATACGAGCAGCGGACAAAGCCTTCTCCCCCTAAACCAAAAATATTTCCAGGTACTACAGCAACTCTGGCTTCGACTAGTAACCTCTGAGCAAATTCTTCTGAGCTTAATCCCGTGTTGATTATGGACGGAAAGGCATAGAAAGCCCCTTGGGGTTCATGACAAGGTAACCCCATTTCTTGAAATCCCTTCACGATGAGTCGACGCCGTTGATTATAGGATTCCACCATATGGTCTTTTTCAGCTAGTCCATTCGTTAATGCTTCATGAGCAGCAACTTGTCCCATGATCGGTGCGCACATGACGGTATACTGGTGAATTTTCAGCATCGCTGCAATAAAGTCCCGATGTCCACACGCATAGCCCATACGCCAACCCGTCATCGCAAACGCTTTTGAGAAACCACTCACAAGTATAGTTCTGTCTTTCATTCCTGGCAAAGACGCAAAACTTATATGTTGTTGCCCGTAAGTAAGCTCTGCATAGATTTCATCGGAAATGACGATTAAATCTCGTTCTTCTACGATTTTTGCGATCGGCAAGTAATCATCATACGTCATAATTCCACCTGTTGGATTACTTGGGAAACATAAGACGAGCACTTTAGATCGAGGAGTTATATGTGCGAGCAGCGCACTTGCTGTAAGTTTGAACTGATCTTCAGCAAATGTCTCAATGCCTACCGGAATTCCTCCGCCCATTATCGTGATCGGGGCATAGGGAATATACGACGGTTCAGGGATGAGAATCTCATCTCCAGGCGTCAAAAGCGAACGCAGTGCTAAATCAATCGCTTCGCTACCACCGACAGTCACCAATATCTCATGATGTTCATCGTAATGCAACTTAAATTGATTGGCTAAATACGCGGAAATCGCTTCGCGCAGTTCTAAAATACCTGCATTAGGCGTATACTTCGTTCTTCCACGTTCTAGCGAATACACCGCAGCTTCTCTCACATGCCATGGAGTGGAAAAGTCTGGTTCGCCAACACCAAGTGAGATCACATCTTTACTTGAACTGACTAGATCAAAAAACTTTCGTATGCCCGAAGGCGGGATATCTCGAACAAGTGGTGACAAATATCTCGACATCGATGGGGAAAGTTGTTGAGCTGGACCTGTAGGTTTCATCATCCATCTTCCTTTAAGGTGAAATTAGCATGCGATGATCATCTTCATGGTCTTCGAAAACAATGCCGTCTTGTTTGTATTTTTTTAAAATAAAGTGGGTTTTGGTGGACAACACGCGATCAATAGATGAAAGTTTGTTCGAAACAAATGCTGATACTTCTCTTAAAGATTTCCCTTCGACTTCTACAAGTAAATCGTAAGCTCCCGACATGAGATATACCGATTTGACTTCCGGATATAGATATACTCTCTCAGCGATCGCATCGAAACCACGGCCTCGCTCAGGTGTGATCTGCACTTCGATGAGCGCTGTGACTTTCTCGTCATCTACTTTGCTCCAGTTGACGACTGTCGCATATTTAACAATAATTTTATCTTGTTCCAATTCATTTATCAATTCTGCGATTTTCGCTTCTGTCGTTCCGAGTAGTGTTGCTAACAAAGCATTACTTTGTCGTGAATCTTCCTTTAACCGTTCTAGTACTTTTAGTTTCAAATCATCCATGTTGAATCTCACCTTTCCATCACACGAACTTATACATCTCATCTTACAACGAAATGAAGCAAACTTTCAATCCTAGCTGACGGTAATCCTCACTCAAATACACCAAGACTCAAATATCGTTCACCTGTATCTGGAGCAATGCACAATACTTTATGACCTCTTCCTAATTTTCGAGCAACTTGAATGCCTGTCCATACGGAAGCTCCTGCAGAAGGGCCTACCATAATTCCTTCTTTACTAGCCAAATCTCTCGTTGTTTGGATTGCATCATCATCTGCTACTTGTACGATTTCATGATACACTGAAGTGTTTAATATCGATGGTACAAATCCAGGGCTTGTCCCCACTAATTTATGAGGGCCCGGAACACCACCTGATAGCACAGGAGACCCTTTTGGTTCTACGACATAGATGCGAATGTTCGGAAGTTTCTCACGAAGTACTTCACCTGTGCCGGTGATCGTTCCACCTGTGCCTGCTGTAGCTACGAATGCATCTAACTTTCCTTGCATTTGCTCGATGATTTCCAAGGCTGTCGTTATGCGGTGAATAGCTGGATTCGCTAGATTTTCAAATTGTTGTGGAATGAAGCTGTTTGGAATTTGTTTGTGCAATTCCAAAGCTTTCTCAATCGCACCCGGCATGCGCTCTCGAGCAGGAGTGAGATATACTTCAGCACCATAAGCTTTAAGTATGTTAATTCTTTCTTTAGACATATTATCTGGTAAAATAAGAATGGCTTTGTATCCTTTTGCAGCTGCGTTCATTGCAAGTCCAATACCCGTATTCCCACTGGTTGGCTCTATAATTGTTCCACCTGGCTTGAGTAATCCATCTTTTTCTGCTTGATCAATCATATTAAACGCGGCACGATCTTTGATACTACCACTTGGGTTGAAGTACTCCAGTTTCACATATAATTCTGCATCATCAGGTTCAGTTAGTCTTTGGATACGTACTGCTGGCGTATCTCCGATGAGTTCTGTTACATTGTTGACCATTTTAGATTTCATCAAGAAACGATACCCCCCAATATGTGACTATATATCATTTATTAGTACCTATTATTGTTGACATTGTCAAGTCAACCCACACCAGCAAAAGGAAATTTTTTGCTAATCAAGAACCAGCTGAGCCAAGGTAAGCATCCGACGATTACGAGGAAGACCATCATCTCTTCAAGTGATTGTGCTACAGAAGCAACGATAATGAAAGCTGAAGTGCTGAGCATTCTCCCTACATTCAAGCATAATTCACGAAGTACCACGAATTCTTCTCGTTTTTCTGCGCTTTGTTGATTTGATCCTATCAAATCAAATACAGTCGTAAGCATAGGTAATGCGTAGAGTGGCATACATATAGAAGTACCCATACCAAATACAAATAATGTGAATCCATTCACTTCCCATAATAACGGAAGCATCACCACCACGAGCATCAACACACCGATAAACATAGCGCGTCTTCTAACTCGAGGAGTTATCCATTTGCCGATCCACCAATAACTGATGAAGGAAACCAATGAAGTGAAGAGCATATAATTCCCTAAAGTGGCTTCACTAGATGTATAGGTGTACACCAGTAAACTAATAAAAAAACCAAAAACTGCATCTCTAGCCCCTTGAGCCACTAAAGCAAGACTCACTTGCCTCCAAGGCGTATGTCGCTTTCTCAAGCACTCCCAAGCAAAAAACCACTCATAATGACCATGTAATTGACGTTTGTTTAATAACAGACTAATCAACACACCGATCACGTAGATCACAAGGGAAATTAAAAAAATAATCCGATATCCATTATCGTTAACGAATCGTGTAACAATAATTCCGGATACCCAAGGTGCGAACATGCCTGCAATCGAGGTAAGTAATCCCGTGTAGCTGTTGAAGCGATCTCGATCATTACGATTTGTAACTTCAAAATATATCACATTAAAGGCAAGCCAAAACATACCAGAAGCAATGCCTTGTATTAAACCTAATATAAAAATGTATTGGATACTTCCATGACTCAGCCATAATATCAACACATAAAAAACAGCAGAGAACATAATACCTACTCTCAAACTGATCATTTTGTTGTATTCTTTGATCCATTTTCCACCTACCCAAAAAGTGAAAGCCATAGCGATATGAAGAGCAAGCGTAAACCATCCAATAAGCGCTAGATCACGTGAAGATTTCCACAAATATATGCCCAAAAACGTATTCGAGCATGCACTCGCTGTCGTAAAACAACCGTAGACGGCAATCAAAATTTTGCTTTGATGTGTTAATCGAAAATGAGAATTGTTAACATGATTAAGCTTCCACTTACCTTTAAATTGATGTGGCGATGGATCATCATACATCGAGTTCACCTAGATTCTATGTCATGATTACATAGAATTAGGTTTCCCCACACAGGATAGTCTCATTCTTTCGTAAATTGTGACATCCATTTCACACGAGATTGTACAGATATATATTTTTCTACTTTAAAACAAGTTGGACACACATATACATCCATATCCATAGGAGCATAAACCACATCTTTTTCTAATAATTTTGCAGTTGCAGATGTGAAGTTCTCCGCTTGCATCGATTCCACGCCCATGTATAGAAGGAATTCAAAACAATGGTTGCACTCAAGTGTTTCTTTCTGTGCTGAAACCAATTTTTGGATATTTTCGGTATAGATGACATCATCTTTACCTTCCCATGCTTGATCATCAAGGAGATCTTCTGACTTCAGTTTTTGCGGTAATTGTTCATCATCCTCTTCGTCTTGAAGTGAAATCTGAATGCTTCGGTAGGCACCTAGCTCACTGTAGCAATGCGGGCAATGCTCTTCAGGTCCGATCTCACCATCCCATATAATTTCAGTATCGCACCAAGGACAAATTGCTAAATGTTCCATCTCCATAATACATGTCCATCCCTTCGTGTTTACGCGAATTTATACAAATAATAGATGCCTACTCCTACAAATACACAAGCTAGAACAACTAAAGTTCCCCATAAATACTTCATCCGATGCTAGCTCCGATCACATATGAAATCGATACAGAAACACTTAATGACAGTAATCCCACAGCCAGATTGTTTTTTTTGATTTCTTGATCAATTTTAAACCTTGGTGTTAAAAATTCAAAGATGAAATAGGATAGTATTAATAATATAAATCCATAACCTGCCCAAATGACAGATTGTATCAATGAATCATGATTGGTGATCGAAAAACGAAATATATTACAAATCCCAAAAATCTTACCGCCAATAGCCATAGCTACAGATAGATTACCTGATTTGATCTCTTCCCAATCGTCATATGAGGTTACAAGCTCAAATAAAGTCAAACATACTGCAAGCGCTAATATCGTTACCGAAAATAAAGCTAGCGTTTCTAAATATGGATGTGATACCAAGCTCGCCTCACTCCAATTCTCCTCGTGATGATTGCGGTAGACTTATCATGTATATGCTCAATTAACGATTGATTTCAACAATCGTTACGCCTTGACCACCTTCAGAATACGTACCTGTTCGGTAACTTTTAACATGCTTGTTCCTTCGCAAGTAATCTTGAATGCCTATACGCAGTACACCTGTGCCTTTGCCATGTATGACAATAACTTGATTCAAATTTGCTAAAAAAGATTCGTCTAAAAAACGATCTGTTTCCAACAATGCTTCTTCTACATTCAGTCCTCGAATATCTATCTCCGTCCGCAAAGTTTCGTCTCTCGTGCGCTTTACACTTGCTGCTGTTTTCCCTATATGTTTACTTTCTTTGGGTTCTTGAATACTCTCTACATCATTCAAACTAACTTTGATCTTCATTACGCCAAGTTGGACTAATGCTGCTAGTGGATTCATGATTTCAACAATATGCCCTTTCTGGTTTAAAGAGATCACTTTAACAGCATCACCCGCGTGGAACGTTACTTTCTTCGAGTGTTGTCTGATCGTTTTTGGCTTATCCAACCACTGATGTTCAATTTGATCAAGTCTACGACGAGCATCAATCAAGCGATGCTCTTTAATGCCTTCTGCTTCCTCCATAGCCATTCGACGAAGATCCGAAATAATCACGTCTGCTTCATGTCGTGCTTGGATCACCATTTCTTTTGCTTCTGATTTTGCTTTTGTCAGCAGTTTATCTTTTTGAGTCTCGAATTCCTTTTTCTGTTTTTCGAGTTCAAGTTGCATGACTTGAATACCTACCAGATGATGTTCAGCTTGCATGCGTTGCTTTTCGGTGATGAAGCGATTCTCTTCTATCGAAGCGATCATGACTTCAACACGTAATTTCTCATCATCCACTTGACCACGTGCATGCTCAATAATCAGATCTGACAATCCAAGTCTTGAAGCAATCGCAAATGCGTTACTTCTACCTGGAACACCTACAAGTAATCGATAGGTAGGACTTAACTTTTGGACATCGAACTCCATCGACGCGTTAATCGTGCTTGGTGTTTGAAAAGCATAGGCTTTTAGTTCTGAATAATGCGTGGTTGCAATCATTCTACAGCCTCGTTGATGTATATAATCCAAAATCGCAATCGCCAACGCTGAACCTTCAGATGGATCAGTTCCGGCACCCAGTTCATCTAGTAAGACCAGACTATGTGCTGTCATATCTTCTAAAATCGAAATGATATTGGTCATATGACTAGAAAATGTACTCAAATTCTGCTCGATGCTTTGCTCATCTCCAATGTCAGCAAAGATCGCATCAAAAATACATAGGTGACTTCCGTCTTCTGCAGGGATGAATAAACCCGACATGGCCATAATACATAAAATCCCTACTGTTTTCAACGTAACGGTTTTCCCGCCTGTATTCGGACCTGTTACAATGATCGCTGTGTACGAATCACCTAACTCTAGATCTAACGGTACAACCACATCTTCTGGAATAAGCGGATGTCTCGCTCGTTTGATTTTGATCCATCCTTGATTGTTCATCATTGGAAACGATGCTTTCATTCCTTTAGCTAATCCGGCTTTAGCGAAAATAAAATCCAATTCCGCTAAAAGCTCGATATCCGATACAAGCAGATCGGCAATTTCTGTTATGCATGCAGTTAACTTCATTAGGATTTTTTCGATTTCAACTTCTTCTTTTAATTTCGATTCTCTGATTTTATTATTTAATTGCAATATGGATTCAGGTTCAATAAAAAGCGTTGCGCCTGAAGCTGATTGGTCATGGATCAGCCCACCAAAATGATTCCGATATTCTTGTTTGATTGGAATGACATATCGGTTGTTTCGAATCGTAATGACTTGATCTTGGAGCATTTTTTGATTCGCTGTGCTTCGAATCATTTGCTCAAGCTTTTCTTTAACTCTGGTTTCATCAGTTCGAAGCGTACTGCGAATACGACTAAGCTCAGCACTTGCACTGTCCATGACAACACCTTGATCATCGATACATCGATGAATCTCATCTTCTACAGGCTTGTGTTCGGTAAGCTCACTAGCTAAGTGTTTAATCAAAGGTATGCTGAAATCAAGATCGACTCCAATCAGAAAGCGTTTGAGCCTGCGTGTGCTAAATAGCGTAGTCGTGATATCGATCAATTCCGAAGGATTAAGAACTCCTCCAATTTTTGCACGCAAAACTGCACTTTGTATATCCCGGATACCACCAAATGGAGCATTGCCACGAAGCCGTTCAACATGCACAGCTTCATTCGTAACTTCAAGTCGAAGCTTAACCGTTTCATAATCTGCTAGAGGCCCAAGTCCAGCGACTTTGAGTTTACCTTGTGTAGTCATTGCATGATGGCTTAATCTATGTAAAATTTTCTCAAATTCTAATGTTTTTAAAATTTTTTTATTCAAACTTGCTTCAACCCCTTTGTTGTATTATACCTAAAACCGTTATTCTTTACTATGTTGAAGATTCCCTCAAGCCAATCGTCAATAAAACAGCAATGGAAGGCTATACTATACTCATCTATGCGAATAACGTAATTGGCAAGGAGGATAAGAACATGCGTATATGTATACATACCGGGAGATTCTTCTTCTTAGCATTCGTGCTTCTGGTCGTGGGGTGGATCGTTCCAGGTTTTAAGATCGCAGGATTCGCAAACGTATGGGGGTTAGCATTCATAATCGCTACATCCTCATGGATCATAGAAACGATCTTAAGGAAACACATTTCACCTTTTGGTCGAGGTGTTATTGGTTTTATGTGCAGTGCTTGTGTCATTTGGTTTGCACAATTTTGGATAACAAGCATATCGATTACCTTCATAGGCTCTTTGTTAGCTGCATTCATAATTGGCATGGCTGATCTGTTTATTCCAATCAAAAGAAGGAATTCCCGTTAAGTCAACGTATAATTCATCTCTTTGGTGTTTTCACTAAATTGTCAAATTCTATTATGCCAAAATGTTGTATGATGAAAGAATAAGTAATTATAAATCCTGGAGGGTATATTGATGAGAAAAATTATCTGCTTGATGACGACCATAGTACTCATTTCCATCTTAACTGCTTGTGGAGCTAGTGAAGAAGTTACACCTGATGTTACTACGCAACCTGCAAGTAATCAGGTCTTGATCAAGGCTTCTAATTTCAAATTCGACGCTGCAGAATACAAAGTGAAGAAAGGCGAACCGGTTACGATTACTTTCGAAAACGAGCAAGGCCTTCATGGAATCGGCATCAAAGATTTGGATGTTAGCTTAGACCAAAGTAACAAATCTGTAACCATCACACCGGATGAAACAGGTAGTTACGATATCGTATGTACCATAATGTGTGGTGCAGGTCACGCAGAAATGAAATCTGTTCTGATCGTCGAGTGACGATCATTTATTGCTTTTCGGTATCTTGCAAAACAACGAGTTGTGTCCATTCATTATATTCCGTTTGTAGTTTTTTATATTCATCTTTTAAATGTTCATATTGCGCTTTGACCGCAACGAGTTCGTGATTCAAGTTGTGTGTATGACTTTCTTCAACACGCTTGATTTTTTCGTGATGTAATTGTAAATCAGTTTGAGCAATAGATTCATAAGCGCGAAATAATTCGTCAGCAATATTGAGTGAAACCAAAGTCGCTAGTCGTTGTGTATCTAACCGCGGGTAAACAACGGCCATTTCCTCCATTTGTTTATTCACAAAACTCGCGATTTTCTCCATATATGCTTGATTTGAATGAGAAACAAGCTTGTATTCATTCCCAAATATATGTACGTTGATTCTTATTTTGTCTTCTTCATTTAACATGAATCATGAACCTCCTTAAACATATAGGGGTATCCCGATTAATTTAAAATCCTTAAGTACATCTATCGTTAATCGATATGTGTTAGTCATCCTTAACTCGTATCTGTATATCGAAAAAAAACGTCTATTCATATCGCAATAATTCGATATGAGCAGACGTTTTTCCTTCTTTATGTTAATAATTAATGCTAGCTATTTTCTTAGCTCAGCTTGAAATTTCTCATGCAATGAAGTCACAATTCCCTGGTGAATCCGTGAAACTTCATCATCTTGAAGCGTTCGTTCAGGATGTCTGAATAGTAACGAATACGCAACACTTTTTCGAGTTAACCCGATTTGTTCCCCTTGAAAAATATCGAACAAGTGAATAGATTCGAGATAATCAGTAGCGACTCGTTTGATTTCTTGTTCAATTGCTGCTACAGGTACAGCTCGATCTACGACAATTGCAAGATCTCGTCCAATCGCAGGGAAACGAGGTAATAACTTGTAAGCAATTGCTGATGAAGTAGCTGCAATAAGAGGATCACATTCAACTTCTAACACATAGGTGTCCTGGAGATCTAACTTTTGCTGCAATGTGGGATGTAGCTGACCCATTCTCCCGATCAACTGATGCTTGGTATCTCCTTCTTGGGCATCAGGCATCTCCAAATGGATATTAGCTGTGCGTCCTGGATGAAAGTCTTCATATTGTGCTGCATGTAAAGACACACCTGTAATCCCTAGATAATGTAACCAGCTGTCAAGAATCCCTTTCACATCATAGAAATCCACGGGCTCAGACTTTTGTGACCAGTTCGTTGGACAGCGATTTCCTGTCATAACGATTGCAAGTAGTAATTTTTCATCAGGTAACCGCGTCAGTACGGATTCATGGGTTACAAACACCTTGCCCATTTCAAACAAAGCCACATCGTGCATATTGCGATTCCGATTATAGCGAATAACCTCAAGTAAATGCGGAAGCAAACTCGTTCTAAGCATACTTCGCTCTTCACTCATCGGCATAGCTAGTGAAATGGGTACAGCCGATGGATACAATCCTTGAGCAAACGCAGATGAAGTATGCTCTGTCAATGAATATGTCATTGCTTCATGAAGACCACTCTGTGTCATCGCATTACGCGTAATTCTACGAACCTGCTGAGCTTTGGATAGTGCTCCAGGTGTAGTTACTCCAGACATAAGTGTAGTCGGAATACGATCATAGCCATACAGACGAGCAACTTCTTCAATGATGTCTACATCTCTTGTTATGTCTCCACGGCGTTTGGGTATGTGGATCAGAAAACCTGCTGTATCTATTGCTTCATGTGTGAATTTCAAGCGATCGAGGATTTGCACGATTTGCTCTTGGGTCATTGCAGTTCCTAGATACGTATTCACTTTATCGAGGAATAATGTAATCGCAGTAGGAACGATAGGTGTTGATATCGATTGTACAATCTCACCAACGATCTGACCGCCTCCATATTGTGCTATAAGCAAAGCAGCGCGTTGTAACGCGACAAGGATGGTTTCGCGGTTTACATCTTTTTCGAAACGAAGACTCGCTTCTGAACGCAGTCCCAATTGCCGTGAAGTTTTCCTTACCACGCTGCTTGAAAAGTGAGCGGATTCTAACAAAACATTCACTGTGTGTTCCTTCACTTCAGAATAGAGACCCCCCATGACCCCTGCAAGAGCGATCGGATTCATGCCATCTGTAATTACAAGCATGTGGGACTCTAAGATGCGTTCTACACCATCGAGTGTAACGATCTTCTCATGATCATGCGCGAAACGAACATCCACTACTCTATTGTGCAATTGATCTGCATCAAAAGCATGTAGAGGCTGTCCCATTTCAATCATCACCATATTCGTGATGTCTACAATATTGTTAATCGGTCTTATGCCAGCTGCCATTAATCGATTCTGGATCCATAAAGGTGAAGCGCTGATCTGGACTCCTTGAATCAACTGCACAGCATAGTGTGAACACGCATCTGTGGAAGTGATGTTTACCTCGAATTGGTCTTTCGCTGCTATTCCACCTTGACGATAAATCTGATCATGCCGTGCACTCTCCAAGAAGGATACTTGGATATCTTCATAGGCAAGTTTGATATCTAGATCAAGAATAGCAGCTATCTCATAAGCAACACCGATCATACTCAAACAATCAGAGCGATTCGGAGTCAAATCTAACACTAAGACTTGGTCGTCAATCGCTAATACATCAAGTACAGATAACCCAACTTCCGTGTCTCTAGGTAAAATAAATATCCCTTCCTGAGCTTCTTTGGGTAATCGTTTTTCATTCAGTCCTAATTCTTTAGCTGAACAAATCATGCCTTGAGATGCAACCCCACGTAATTGTGCTTGCTGAATCAACAGTCCATTGGGTAGCTGAGCACCTACAAGTGCAACAGGTACTTTTTGGCCTGCAGCAATATTTTTTGCTCCGCACACAATCTGTATATCATTCGTTTGGCCTACATCAATGATACACACACTTAACTTATCTGCTTCAGGGTGTTTGACACAAGATTTCACGAAGCCTACTACAACTTGAGAAACTCCTTTGTTCAGATGCTCTATCGTATCTACTTCAATCCCGCTCCGTGTGAATAGTTCAGCGAGTTGCTCTGCTGTATATGCGTGGATATCAACGTATTCTGATAACCATCGATAAGAAACTTTCATAACATCCGTCCTCCTTGATTTGAAAATGATCCATTGTCACTTATAGGTGAACAAATTGTTTCAAAAAGCGTACATCGTTGGTATAAAAATGACGAATATCTTCTATACCATACTTCAGCATCGCGACACGTTCAGGTCCCATACCAAATGCAAATCCACGATATTGCTCGGGATCATAACCCGACATTTCTAATACTTTGGGATGTACCATACCCCCGCCTAGAATTTCGATCCAACCGCTATGTTTACAGATTTTGCAACCTGTCCCTCCGCACATCATACAAGAAACATCAACTTCTGCACTAGGTTCAGTGAATGGGAAAAAACTTGGTCTTAATCTAATTTGTGTATCGGCACCATATAGCTCACGAACGAACTGAAGTAACGTCCCTTTCAAATCACTCATGCGGACATGGCGATCGATCACTAAACCTTCGATTTGCGTAAACTGATGGGAGTGTGTTGCGTCATCATCATCTCGTCGATATACTTTGCCTGGAGAAATAATCTTGATCGGTACTGACCCTTGCTTCTGCTCCATCGTCCTCACTTGAACCGGGGAAGTGTGAGTGCGCAGCAGGATTTCTTCATTGATATAAAAAGAATCTTGCATGTCTCGTGCCGGATGTTCTTTGGGCAGATTCAAAGCTTCAAAATTATAATAATCACGTTCAACTTCAGGACCTTCTGCGATGGTAAACCCCATACCCAGAAAGATATCTTCAATTTCTTGGATAATTTTATTAATCGGATGAATCGCTCCTTTAGCGAGTCTCCTCCCGGGTAGCGTCACATCGATCTTCTCTTCTCGTAACCGATGATTGGTTTCTTCTTGCTGGAATATTGTTTGTTTATGTTCAATCATAGCTTCGATCGCAGCTCTCACTTCATTCGCTACTTGGCCGATGACAGGACGTTCTTCTGCACTTAACGTACTCATGGCACGAAGAATCTCTGTAAGCGCACCTTTTTTCCCTAGATAGGTAATCCGAATATCCTCTAGTTGTTGTTGATTATTCACTTCACTTAACACTTGCATAGCTTCTTCTTTCATCACGTGTAAACGGTCTTTCACTTGAATACCCTCCTTCGTGTGGAATCTTTCATTTATGGTTTAGAATAACATAAAAAACCCTTTCTCCCTTAAGGGACGAAAAAGCCGCGTTACCACCCTTGTTAGTTAAAATGCTTATTGTGTCCTCTAATATGAACAAGCGATTTTAATCTCACTTCATTCGCATAACGGAAATTATCCGGTACCATCTACTAAAGTAACGAATCGCAAGACGTTACTTCTTCAAATGACTGTTCAAGAGCGAACTTCAATAGCCTTAATCCATGAGAAAACTCTCAATCTAGGTTTTCTCTCCCTGTACAGATGCACTATTTACTTTTCTCTATCATCACATTTTTTATATGTATCTACTTGCATTATATGCAACATCTGCTGCTGTTGCAAGTTCAGATTGTGTATGCTTTTCAAAACTTACATATCACGTTATGATATGTATAATGAAACGAAATCAATCAAGGAGGAAACATCTATGAAATGGCTTCTCATCTTGATCGCGATCGCTTTGGTATTATTCGTGATCATACGATTATATGCAAAAAGCGGTACGCTGCAAAACAGTTTCCCTCCAGGAACTACTTCAGGGGTCACAGATGGTCAATTAGCGCCTTGCAAAACTTCGCCTAACTGCATATCATCTCATAGTGAGCCCACTGACACCTTGCATTATGCGGATCCAATCACTGTTCCTACTTCGATCACAGAACCGAAACAACGTATCATCGAAATCTTATCTGCCCTGCCACATGCTGTGATTGTGGAAGAATTCGATAACTACATTCGCGCTGAGTTTACAACGCAATGGATTCGTTATGTGGATGATGTGGAGTTTCTCATTCATAAAGAACAAGCACGAATTGACTTTCGTTCAGCTTCTCGCGTAGGTTATTCAGACATGGGCTTAAACCGCAAGCGAATTGAAGAAATACGAACTTATTTCAAAAATTAATCGCAACTGTCTCATGGTTCACGTAAATTCATTTTGGCCAACACATAATGCCAGATGCGCGTATTCCCAATATGAATACGTGCTTGTGTAACCATGCCTTGTTGCAAACTAATTTCCGTCCCTCCTTCCCGTTGATCATCAGGTGTAACGAGCAGTCTAGCTTTAAGCACACCTCGTTGCTTACTGATAATGGTTCCTGTTGCTTGTCTATATGTAAGATGCGGCAACGCTACAAACTGAAATTGCACAGTTTTACCTAGACTGATTCTCCTATAGTCTTGATGCGAAGTTATCGATAAGCTAACCTCATATTCTTCTTGATGAGCTGGAACGATTGTAATGAGCTCTTCACCAACAGATAACAAATCCCCTACATGCGTTTCTCTCAATACATGAACTGTCCCGGCAGTTGAGGCTCTTAGCTCGCGATTGAGTTGCTGTTGTCCAATGTGTTGGATGCGATTAAGTATATCGTGTAATCGGGGTTCGCGTTCCCTTATCCATGCTTGAATCTCTGCAAAAATCTGTTCACGATCAAAGTGAATTTGCTTCATTTTCATCTTTTCTGAGGAGATCTCTTGTTGAAGATGAAGTTCGAATCCATTGGTAAATGTCTCTAAGTCTAAGATAGCTTCCTCTCGTTGTTGATTCATACGATTGAATTCTTCGATTGGTGTGTAAGTGGTGAGTGCTGCGTGAAGATCTTGTTCAATACGGGTGATGTGGTGTTGAATTTTCTTTTTCTTCAAGAGGTAATCTTGGTATTTATAGTGATATTCGTGATTACCTTCAAATATTGGATTTCCTTCTTGGCTCGTAGAACTCCCTAAAAGGTGTAACCTCCGAAGCGTTTCTTGCACATATTCACCCGCTTGATGGTTAGCTTGCAGACGAAATTCGACGCTTCGAAAATAACTGGAATTGCCTTCCCCTTCTTGGCGATGCAGATATCTTGGATTGGCGATCAATTGGGTTAACGCTTCGAGCTCAGTATACATATTGTGGTAATCAACTTTCAACATCTCCAACTCCACTTCAAGATCTTGTTGATTAAATCTAAGCAGGAGCTCTCCTTGCGAGACTTCTTGATTTTGAGAATAATACATGTGCTCAACTTGTCCAGCTATGTTATTTCGCACAGTCACGACTTGTTGATTAAGCTCAACAATGCCTTCTGCTTTCACGATATCCTCGATTTCTGCGAAATAACTCCATAACCCCGCAATCACAACGAACAAGCCGCCCATATAGATAAAAAAGAGAACACAAGGATGTGCTTGTGCTTCAAGCATTTCTCTACTATCTGTCATTTGTTCAAACGATTTGAATCGAATATTCATACCGCTTCTACCTTTCCAATGCCCTCATGAGCTGAATCCATATCCGGAAATTGATGCTTCCAAAGTTCATGATATTTACCTTGTTTACTCACTAACTCTTGATGAGTCCCTATCTCGATAATCTCTCCTTGTTCAATGACAACGATACGATCACACTTCATGATCGTACTTAATCGATGAGCAATGATAATTGTGGTGATACGATCAAATTGATGAATCATACTTGAAATTGCTTTTTCTGTCGACGTGTCTAAGTTACTCGTGGCCTCATCCATAATCAAAATGTCAGGATTTTTTAGAATCGCTCTTGCAATCGCTAATCGTTGTTTTTGTCCACCTGATAGATTAGATGCATTTTCCTCAAGTATCGTATCATAACGCATCGGCAATCGATGAATAAATTCGTCGGCTTGCGCTTTGCGTGCTGCATCAATGACCCTTTCAAGCGCGATAGGCTCGTCCATACCCAAACATAAATTATCTCGAATCGTTCCACTGAAAAAGAAATGATTTTGAGGAAGATATGCAATTTTTTGTCTTAATACACCTACATGGATGTCTTGAATAGGATATCCCCCAAATGAAATAGTTCCTTTTTCTACATGATAAAAATTCATCAGAAGCTTGATTAACGTTGTTTTCCCAGAACCACTTTCTCCTACAAGCGCAACTTTCTCTCCGCTTGCAATCTGTAGATGAATGTTTTTTAATACGAGTTGACGTGTTCCATAACGGAAATCGATATGTGCGATGTCAATGTTTCCTTTCAAGTTATGCGGTTGCAGCTTTTGATCTTCATTCACAGATTTCTCCTGCTCTAGTTGAAGAATTTCTCCGAGGCGATCTGCAGCCACGATTGCTGTCTGAATGATGGGTTGCAAATTAATCACATTATGTATCGGCTCGAGAAAGTAAAACAGCAACGCTTGAAATGTGATCAATTGACCGATCGTGATTTCGCCTTGGATGACTTGATAAGCACCGATCCATAATATGGCTATGGCTCCGAGTGCTTGGACTAAGCCTTTCATTGATGATTGTAGCTGATGAATGAAACCAAGCTTGAACATACTTCTCAGCAAAACAACGAATTTATATTCGGTTTGACTTGTGCTTTGGTCTTCTGCATGATAAGCTTTGAGCGTTTCGATACCATTTATAGACTCGAAGAGATATGTAGTCAATTGTTCGTTTTTTTCCATATGCATACGATTTCTATGCTCAAAAGGTTTACGAAACACCATCACGATGATCGCATATAAAGGTATGACGATTAAAGTAACAACAAACAAATATGAATTTTGTGCAAAAAGAAATATCCCTCCCGCTACAATCATAATGATATCGAACATAATCGTTAAGGTGACTTGAGAAATCGCATCCCGCACATGAAAAGCATCTTGCAACCGAGAAATGATTTCACCCGACTTTCTTGTTGCAAAAAAGTTCATAGGCAATTGCAATACATGATGGTAATACCCGAGGATCAAAGATACATCAAGTTTTTGATGGAGATATAGTAATAGATAGTTTCTGAAAGCTTGCAGTATCACTTTGCATATTGTGAGCACAACCATACCTAGTGAAATCATATGTAACGTCTTCATCAGTTGATAAGGTACAATCTCATCGATAATAACTCTAAAGTAAAATGCACCAGCGATACCTAAACCCGTATAAAGTAAAGTGGCCATACCTATATGTGCCAATAATTTTCGATGTGGAATGATGCATTGAAAAAAACGAGCAAGCATGTGTGGTTGCTCATTTCCTTTTTGGAACACAGGAGAAGGCGTCATCAAAATAAGAACGCCTGACCATATCGCGAAGAAATCTTTAGGACGATATTTCATAATCCCTTTGGCAGGATCTGCAATCAATATTTCTTTTTTCGTGATTTTATAGATGACGATATAATGCAGAAGCGATTGATCGATGAGTACATGTGCAATTGCAGGTAAAGGGAAGGGTTCAAAGAAATCTTCAGGACTACCCTTTACGCCTTTCGCAGTGAATCCAAGTTTATGAGCGGCCTGGAGCAGCCCATACACGTTGTTTCCTTGTAAATCAGTGTTAGCCATCATCCGGATTCTAGAAATTGGATAACGTAGTCCATGGTACTTACATATGCTAGCAAGACATGCTGCTCCGCAGTCTTTACGATCTTGTTGTTGAACATAGGGATACTTACGAAACATGTGCCCTCCTTTAACTGGAATAACTGCTGTTCTGTTCAATCCACGTTATTCTTTTCTCAAGTGAAGGATGCGACTGAAACTTTTCAGTTATTCTATGAAACGTCGTCATATGATTATTCAATTTCGTAAGTTTGTTTAACGCTGATGTCAAATCATCCTTCTCACAAACTTCCAACACATATTGGTCAGCTTGGTGCTCATGAATTCTAGATACGGCTTGATAGATATATACATAATAAAGCAATAGAAAAAAAACAAAAAAACCTAAACCGTAAATAAATGACAAGCTACCCCCAATCCATGTTTCTAATCGAATCGAACATTCATTCAAAATCATAACCATCGGGTAGATCATGATAAATAAACCTAATTTGATCAGTTGATGGTTTTTTTTGCAATGACCAATTTCATGTGCAATCACAGCATGTAACTCTGCAATGGTCAGTTTCTCAATCAGATAATCCGCAATAAAAATTTTTTTGATGATGATCCCACTGACCCAAGCATGAGCATTCTTACTCTTCTTGGATGGAAACTCATATACACCAATCCGGCTTTCATGCTGTAGCTTCATGAAAGCAACAATCGACTTGTGAATTTTTTTGTCTTGTATGGGTCTCGCACTCAACTGCGCATACACTAAAAATGGATAAACGATTTGTACAATCATTAGAAATATCACGTAAACCCCAAAATCTTTCCACTCATTATCATGCTCTGGTCCTGCAAAGTATGTTCGCAACAATTTGTAGGTAATCAAAGGTATCAAAATGATGAGTAAATCTTTGAGCGTATTTGTAAATTCATCTTTCCACGTGGTTTCGGTTTGTCGTATTTTCTTCGTAACTCGATGAAAAACAAGCTGTCCATAGACGATGATGATCGCACTATATACAACGATGGTGATATAAAACATCCACCTGCTTGGAGCACTATGTGCAGACAATTGAATGAGCGCATGCGTAAATGAAAATGCACCT
This sequence comes from Paenibacillus alvei, assembly GCA_945881905.1. Taxonomy (GTDB): domain Bacteria; phylum Bacillota; class Bacilli; order Paenibacillales; family NBRC-103111; genus CAMCVV01. Next base: position 68,955 of record CAMCVV010000001.1, on the reverse strand, counting down.
AATGCTAGAAATGTAATTTGAAGATACTGCTTCAAGGATTGCATCGTGTGTAACGCTTTTTCTGCAGAATGCGTTAATTCATACTTCTTTAAGGTGATTTGATTGATGAATAGAGGGGTGATTGCATTTAATACGAGTGTGATTACAGCTGTAATGATCATCATTTCATTTGTCATTTTATATCCTCTCTTACGTCATTTTGATGCTTAAAGGATGATGCTCCGCTAGGTACATTGGTTTCATAAACATTTGTTATCTTATCAAAATTTCCATATTTTGTAAAACAATTTCAACCAGCAGAGTGATTTCTTTCCTCTGCTGGATACATTATTGTTTCCCTATTGACTTGAGAATTACTTCTCATTCCTCTAATCCCTCGATGTGGACTGGTTTCACTGTCGGAACCTATGAAGCGATTCCTTGCTATCAGAAATTATATAGCACGTTCTACTGCTTACGGCACGTATAGTTATAATCTATAGCTTCCGTAAGTCCTCCAATCGTTGCTCCAATCAAAGCCCCTTTGATTGAACCCGTCATCATACCGGCAATACCACCTTTAATTATGCCACGCAGCGTCTCAGTTCTTAATTCTGTTGTTGTGCATGTCCCCCCATCAATATGGATTAATTCATCCATGGTTAATTCTTCGAATTGTGCTCCTATGATCTGTTGCATACAATCTCCTCATTTCTATAGAATTCTTAATTTTCATCTGATCACAGTGGTTCTTCTTCTATATCTTATTGATATGCGCTTTCGTTCTCGAAAATACCTGCTCTACCCCATTATATTTCCTTATCAAGCCATTTCTAATCGCCGTGTCTGAAGATGTTCACGAAATATTCGTTGAAACGTCAAAAAAGCCACTATGCAAATCATCACGATTTGCATTAGCGGCTTACTCTCGCTAACTAATATCTAATATACAATCAAGTCTTGTTGATACACGGTTTCGTTATTCTCAAGATCCATCACGCGTATTTCTAGTTGATATTTCCCGCGGAAAGGAAGGTAGGGTCCCACGGCTTGGTAACTATGCTTCACCATACCAAAACTTTCTTCGAAAGCAGAATCCTCATAAACTGCGATCGGAACTCGGATCGCAGCCATATTCGCTTGATCTTGATATTTAAGTATCATTTGGACTTCTTTTGGTTTTCCACGCATTTCACTTAACCAAACTTTCACTTGGAACGTATTGGTTCCTTGTACCTTAGGTGTGATATCTGCTGTCATATGAATCTCTTCACCCATCACATGCCAATTCAGTTTCTCATTAGCGGGAAGAGGTGCTGCATACGTCATGAAACCTACAAGTATCATGATTGCTAGCATACCTATAATGTCTACTTTCAATAACAAGCGAACCGTTTGCTCTCTTTCACGTGAAATAAAGGTTCGTAACCCTGTAGCGATACATATAATCAATAACACGAATCCTACTTTAATCAATACGGACAGACCCCACATGGAATATGTCAGATATATCAAGCTAGGTAAGAAGAACCATAGCGTCAATACGCCAGATACACTCAAGACAGCGATAGAGATCAAAGCAACACGCGAGAACCGCTGAAATAGTTCCAAACGATCTGCTTCACGTCTTCGCCAAGCAATCCAGACGAATATTAACCCACTAACCCACAGTGCTGCAGCGCATAAATGAATGATATCTAAACCTACGGTTACCCACTGCGGAGAAAAACTAATCGCATGACCACTGATACTTTTTGCTGCGATATAAGCAATGATCCACGTCAGGTCTATAATCCACGTCCGACCTAAAACAAAAAAACCAACCAACGATGCAATAAGCATCCCTAACCAACTGATACCGACACCTGTAGACGTGAATACGGTCAGCACTTCTGATATATTGTTTCGTCCCAATAAATCTTCCATATGTGTAAAAACAACAAACAATAACCCGATAAAATGCCCCCGTTGTAACTGTAGCAAGATGTGTTGACGATAATAGGGGTTTCTCGATATCGATACAGGAACCCAACGAAGCCATATCAACCAGCCGACAAGCGCAGTCATAGTGAGATACCAGAATGCTCTAGTGATGTATTGTGTCATCATCGAAATACTAAAGGCACCTGTACCGCTATGCTCATGTGTAGATAATCCAGGAAGTATCGGTTCTTCCTCAGAAATCGATAGAGAACCGACCGTGATCGGGTAACTTCCGCTTATGGGATGTCCATCTAACGATATCACATGATAACTAACCACATAAACACCTGGATCTAGCTTGGGCAAGTCTAGCTCTATACCTGTCTTCATCGCGTTAAGTTGCGTTTCTGCTGAAGTTACTTTTCTGCCACTTTGATTATATACATGAATATAATATAGGCCTTGATCGATCTGTTCATTAAACGAAAGTTTAACGATAGATGGTGATTCGATGAACTGTGAATTAGGTGCAGGTTCGACTTCAACTAATGTAGCATGAGCCCCTGCAATAGTTGGTGCTATCCAAATAAATAAACCCACAACAAGTGCGTAAAGCACAGGTAACGGGCGCTGTAAAACTGAAAATATACACATCACTAAGCCCCTATCCTCATTTTGCTTATTCTCATGATCATGTAACGATTAAGGTGTCTACTTCTCGTTTACTCTGGAATTTGTTTTCGCCCTGCAAAACCATCATGTCTCGAATGGTAGAAGCTGATCTTATCTTCACCTAGCTTCCAACAAAGCAACACTTCAGTACCGTGGAGAACAGATGGGAAATCTACCAGACCCAAATCAATATCTTTAAGTTCGACACCTCTTTGCGTGAACGTATGCAGGTAATTCTTTGCTTCAAGTTGAACAAATTCTATTTCTGCTTCTAGCATAAAATAAGGATCCGAATCAATTGCATGCTGAGATGAATGACCAGATTCCTTCATTTGCCGAAGAGCCTGCATCTTATAGGTGAAATCTTGTTTGAGAGATTGAAGCCTACTGATTTCTTGATGTAAGATAGGGATCAGTGCATTCGCTTGCTCAATTGTGAAATATTTAGTTTCCATCGACATCACCTCTACACAAGTTCAAACTTTACGATGCTGTATATATATTATTTTAGCATTATTATCCAATGAAAACAAATCCTTGATGCATGGCCTACTCATAAGCCTCTGACTATAAGTCTCAAATTTTTGCGTTCGGATTTCCTTGAACGCGCAAATATTTCCTTAAATTATACGAAATTACCCATACTAGTACAAATAACCCAACAAGCATATAACCCAAGAATCCAAGATCGAGCTGTTTCATCCAACTCCACAAGCCCCCTGTCCATCCCAACTTCTCAGATAATAGCCGACTAAGCGTTACCGTTGCGATGATCAAAGCAGCTACAACTGTAATCGTAGTTACCACAATATTGTAATACAATTTATGTAAAGGTGATGAAAACGTCCATTTATATGCTTTCGTCATAAATATGCCATCGGCTGTATCCATTAAGCTCATACCTGCTGCAAACAACACAGGCAATGCGAGAATACCCCAGATCGATATGCCCAGTTGTGATGCTCCTGCTGAAATGACTAACAACGTAATTTCGCTTGCAGTGTCAAATCCAAGTCCGAACAGAAACCCTAATGGATACACATGCCAACTTTTGCTCACTAGTGCAAACACAGGTCGTAACATTTTGATGAAAAAACCTCTTCGCGCTAACCATATTTCGAACTCGCGATCTTCATGTTGTCCATTACGATACCGCTTAAGGAGTGCAACCAATTGCCATAAAACCAGGATATTGATACCTCCAATCAACAACAAGAAACTTCCCGAAACTGTTGCTCCGATCACACCTCCGACTTCAGTCAACCATGGCAGCTCCTGAATTGCCCATTTCATCGAAATAGCTGTAACCACCACCATCAGAAAAACAACCGAAGAATGTCCGAGCGAGAAGTAAAAACCAACACCAAGTGAATTTTGTTTTTGTCGGATAAGCTTCCTCACCGTGTTATCTATTGCTGCGATGTGATCTGCATCAAAAGCATGTCGAAGACCTAAGGTATATGCCAATAAACCTGTAGCTACAAATAGAGGTGCTTGCATGGCTACACTCCATAATCCTATAAATCCGACGATATGTAACACGATTACGACCACAAAATATCCTACCCATTGTTTGCGATCATCAAGAAGTTCTCTCCACATGTCGATCTCCTTCTCTAGTCTTTTCTCTATCTATATCTGTCATTAATGTAACATAATATTCACAGAATAAGAATCCGTACAGAGATAATCACGCATTGCATTTGATATAATAAAGAAGCTGATCAGCAAAATAAATAGATGAGGTGCTCATGTATGTACAAAAAAATCAATGGACTATTCGTCTCTATGATGATATTCACTATATGCCTAGGTCATATAGCTAGTGCTCATGTCGTCGTATATCCTCAAGAAACAACCCAAGGCGCATATGAGAAGTTCACGGCACGTGTCCCTTCTGAGAAGGATATTGCAACAACTGAAGTCAAAATCGAAATCCCCATTCAAGATGTGATCATCTCTCGTGTAGAACCGAAACCTGATTGGACTTATGAGATCACCAAAAATTCAGACAGCACCATCACAAGTATCACATGGACTACTGTAGGCAAAGGTCTCTTAGCAGGAGAATTCACTGAATTCCATATGCAGGGCAAAGTAACCGATACAGCAGAACAAATCACATGGAAAGCTTATCAAACCTACGAAGATGGTAGCATTGTCGAATGGGTAGGTGCTGAAGGTTCGGATACACCTGCTTCAGCTACGTATGTCAATCCCAAATCCGATGATGCATCAGCCGATTCTCATGGTCATGTGCACTCGCCTGCTGTGACCGACGAAGCTTCATCACCCTGGATATCTTATTTAACTCTGATCCTTTCTATCATTGCAGTAACATTAGGATTGATCGCTGTACGATTCAGTGTAAAGAAATCTTGACCCTGAGAACCAGACTAACACAAGCACCCTATGTTACAAACATGTAACACGCGGTGCTTGTTATTGTTTTTCGTAAATTTGAAAATAATACTGATACGGATTCTTCTCATCTTTGTTACCTAGCACATGAGATACTAACTTCCAATCTTCAGATGAAAATGCAGGGAAAAAAGTATCTGCTACAAATTCATGTTCGATATACGTGATATACATCCGATTCGCTTGTGGGAGTAAAAGTTTGAAAACCTCCGCGCCACCAATCACAAAGCACTCTTCCTCTGAGTCAAGATGCCTCAATTCTTCGATCGAATGCACAATTTCGCAACCATCTGCCTTGAATTCCACTTGTTGAGTTAGAATGACATTTCGGCGATTCGGTAAGGGTTTCCCGATCGATTCATATGTTTTGCGTCCCATTACAATGGTATGACCCGATGTGAGTTGGCGAAAATACTTCAAATCAGCTGGTAAATGCCAGGGGAGCTGATTATGTAGTCCAATAGCGCGATGGCGGTCCATCGCAACAACAAAAGAAATACGCAAAGGCTCACCTCTTTATTTCAATTAGATCGCAATCGGTGCTTTGATCGCAGCATGTGATATGTAGTCCGTGATCTCAAAATCTTCGTACTGATAAGCAAATATTGTAGGTGGTTTCCGCTTGATCACAAGTCGCGGTGAAGCGTAAGGTTCTCGCGTCAATTGCAGTTTGACTTGTTCGATATGATTCGTATAGATATGTGTATCTCCACCAGACCAAATTAACTCGCCTAGATCAAGATCACATTGCTGTGCTACCATGTGTGTCAAAAGTGCATAGCTAGCGATATTGAAAGGTAATCCTAGAAACGTATCGATCGATCGCATATTAAACAAACACGATAATTTCCCATTAGCGACATAAAATTGAAATGAATAGTGACACGGAGGCAACGCCATGTGGCTCAACTCTGAGACATTCCATGCACTGACCACGTGTCTCCGCGAGTCAGGGTTTTGTTTGATTTGCTCAATGACTTGACTGATTTGATCAATCACTTGACCATCTGAAGTAGGCCATGAGCGCCATTGGGACCCATACACAGGGCCTAAGTTTCCATCTGCATCAGCCCACTCATCCCAGATCGTTACGCCGTGATCTTGCAAATAACGAATATTCGTGTCCCCACTCAGAAACCATAATAACTCGTGAATAATCGAGCGCGTATGCATTTTTTTGGTGGTCAGTAAAGGGAAGCCTTCTGTCAAATCAAACCTTAACTGACGACCAAAAACAGATAACGTACCTGTACCTGTGCGGTCTTGTTTTTGTGCACCTTTCATGAGAACATCTGCTAACAGATCCAAATAAGCTTTCACAACTTTCACCTCTCCTGTGTATGTCGTGTTAGGAATAATTCCAAATGATGAACACTGCAATGTAATTGCTACAGTGTGTAATTTAAATGCTACCTTGCTTAACCACTATATATCCATACCCAATAAAAAACCACTTTCGATGGAACGAAAAGTGGATACGATAAAATCACAACGATCCATTCGGAAATTGACGTGAATTCGAATAATGCGCTACAGAGAGAACGTGATGAAGCAAAGTTGTTTTCGCTCTATATGTGCACAATGCTGTAGTTAGTTCCATAAACCATAGTCGGTCTCTAGTTACCAAAGACAATTCAATTAAAGGAAGTAGATCTCGTTCATCTGAAATACATTCATCAGCAAGCAGAGATAATCGAGTTAAACTGCTTTCGATTACTTTACCTATTCTCTGTGCACGGTCACATTCGATGACTCGAATTAATGCGGAGCTTTGGTCATCACTGATTGCTTCCACGAATCCGCGATATGAGAATGCTGTTTTGGATATACCTTGCACCCAATCACCTAATTGTATATCCTGACATTGTTGCTCTTTCATTCTTTTCACCTTCCCTATCACGGATTGTTTGTGAAATGAATCCAGTCTATGTGCAACAAAAACCAATAATCTATCTAAGTTAATCTTATTTTACCACAACCAGATCGATTGGCAAAATGAATTTTCGCTTATCTTCCTCCTACTCGGATGATGGTTTGCGATGCAAATAGTCATACATAAAATCAACGATATGTTCAACTTTCATGTGCGGACTTTCCTGGCCATGATCTTCATTTCGCTTCACACCTAGCTTCATTTGTAGCAAGCAACCCGGATTGCAAGTTATCACCGTATGTGCTTGTGTCGCAAGCGTATGTGTCATTTTGTGGTCAAGGATTTGGTTCGCCATATCCGGTTGTGTCAAATTATATATACCTGCTGATCCACAGCATCGATCTGCTTCCTTCATTTCAATCAGTTGAACGTCAGGTATTTGTCGAATAAGTTCTCTCGGAGCTTGAGATGATTTCATCACATTACGTAAATGACACGAATCTTGTATCGTAATTCGTATTTGCGCATCTCCACGTTGATGAGCTTCTTGGAATGGCAGGCTTCGGCCATGACGAACGAGAAGTTCGCTGATATCGATGACTTTCTTGGCAAATGACTTCGCTTGCTCTTTCCATGCCGTTTCTTTGTGCAACAAATGATCATATTCTACCAAAATAGCTCCACATCCGCCTGCATTACTGACCACATAGTCTACGCCCGCTTCTTGAAACACACGGACATTATGACGTGCTAACGCTCTAGCACCTTCTGCTTCACCACTGTGTGCATGAAGTGCACCACAACACGATTGTTCACGAGGAATCCATACTTCAAAGCCTGCAATTTGTAATAGCTTGACCGTGTGAATATTCGTTTGGGTAAAGCACACATCCATGATACATCCTCTAAATAAAGCAACTGTAGCGATTTTCTTACCGACAGCTGGATGGTATTCGCCGATATGTTGAATGACGCCACGCATAGAAGCTTGTGGCAAAATCTTCTCCATATCCCTCATGTGTGCAGGCAATAATTGCATCATGCCTGACTTCCTGATCAGATATTGAAGTCCTGATTGTTGATAGACACTCAATAACATACCTAATATTCGCATCCTACGCTGTTGCGGAAAAAATACCTTGAATGCAAGAAAGCGTACCATCCGTATCCACCAACGATGACTCTGTGTATGGTCTTCAATCGCATCACGTGCTTGTTCAAGCAATTGACCATACTTGACATCAGCTGGACAAGCAGGTTCACAGGCTCGGCAACCCAAACAATGGTTCATTTGTTGTTCAAACACCTGATCAGGTTTCATGATCCCATCTGCTACAGCTTTCATGAGTGCGATGCGTCCTCGTGGAGATTCTGCTTCTATCCCTGTTTGTGCATACGTAGGACAAGCAGGTAGACAAAATCCACAACGCATACAATTCGTCAATTGATCATCATCGAGTTGTAGCTTGAGTTTGTGCGCTGTCGGTGACAGATTACTATATATAGAACTACCCACGTTCAAGCACCACCCTTTTACGTGAAGACTTCGCAAATATTTTATTGGGATTCAGCAATTGGTATGGATCGAAAGCTTGCTTGATCGATTTCATGAGTTCAATCCCTATAGGGCCTACTTTCCATTCTAGAAAAGGTGACTTCACCATACCTACACCATGCTCACCTGTGATAGTTCCCCCTAGGCGGATCGCAACATCAAAGATCTCTGCGAACGCTTCTTCCACACGATGGATTTCATCTTGATCTCGTGCATCAGTCGTTGCTGTTGGGTGAAGATTCCCATCACCTGCATGTCCAAATGTACTGATTTGAACATTGTACTTCTTTGCAATACGGTTGATTTCCATCACCATGTCAGCGATTTTGGAACGAGGAACGGTAGCATCTTCGAGGATGGTTGTCGGCCTTAAACGAGCCAATGCTGTAAAAGCAGACCGTCGAGCAGCAATTAATTGGCTTGCTTCCTCTTCCGTAGCTGCACGTCGAATTTGAACTGCGCGCTCTTCTCGACAGATCCGCTCAATGTGAGCCATATCTCGAGTAACTTGTTCCATATCACCATCTTGCTCGATCAAAAGAATCGCTTCCATATCGGTGGGTAGTCCTAATTTCGCATAATCTTCTACAACTTTAATGGTAGAGCGGTCGAGAAATTCTAGTGTAGCAGGAGTGATCTGCTGTTCAATAATAGCAGATACCGTGCGCGCTGCATCATATATATCAGCGAACATCGCAAGCATGGTTTGTTTGGTTTTGGGAGGTGCGATCAGCTTGAGTGTAGCTTCCGTGATGATCGCAAGCGTACCTTCTGAACCAACAAGAAGCTTCGTCAAGTCGTACCCTGCTACATCTTTCATCGATTTGCCGCCGGTTCGAATCACTTCGCCATTCGCTAACACGGCTTCAAGTCCTAGTACATAATCTTTGGTCGTGCCATATTTGAATCCACGAAGTCCTCCAGAACATTCAGCAATATTCCCACCTATCGTTGATATCGACATACTGCTTGGATCAGGTGGATAAAACAAACCCAATGATTCCACATGAGTAGCGAACGTTTTGGTTATGACACCTGGCTGTACGGTTGCAGTTAAGTTCTGTCGATCTACTTCCCATATATGATTCATGCGATGCATCACCATCACCACACCTCCATGGATCGGAACTGTACCTCCGCAAAGATTCGTACCTGAACCTCGGCTGACGAGTGGGATGCGATGATGATGTAATACCTTCATAATCGCGGAAACGTCCTCTGTGCTTGCTGGATATATGACGCCGTCCGGAAGAGCTTGTAACATCGGAGTGCCATCATAAGAATGCGTAACCAATGCTTGCGGATCGTCTTGGTAGTACCTTTCTCCAACGATTTCTTGCAGTTTCACTTTTACGTCTGGTTGAAGCATAACGTTCACTCCCTTTTCATGTTACGCTGTATGAACACTCATCGCGATAATAAATCAGGTCACCTGATGACTTAACACAAAGATTATTATACACTACACTATAAAGACGTGTAAACTTCCTTACCTACACCTAGAGTTTCACAAAACAGTTCGGTATTCAGTTCGGTATTCACGAGGAGATGCATATTATGGATCCATCCGTACCTCGACCCATGAAGAGCTCAGAATGGGTATTGTCCGATCTCAAAAAGCAATGGATCGAAGGACATCTAAAGCAAGGTGATAAACTTGCCTCTGTAGAAGAACTAGCGATGCGCTATCAAGTCGGACGTTCTACGATTCGAGAAGCACTCAGTGCACTTAAAGTTCTAGGTATGCTTAACATGAAACAAGGTGAAGGCACGTATGTGCGCGCATATATCGAACCCGCTTCACCGGAACACCCTGGTATTCGCTACAAACAATCTTGGGTTAATCGCGTACAATCTTTACTTCATATTCTCGAAGTAAGACGCGTCTTAGAGACAGGGTGCGCTAGATTGGCTGCAATGCATCGAACTGATGATGATCTCGCTTGTTTAACATTGACACTTGCTGACATGCAAGCACATCTCGATAATGAATCCATCAGTGAGCAAGCCGATGTGCGCTATCATTTGCAAATTGCACAAGCAACACATAATCCTGTACTTATCGAGCTCATGACCTCATTATCACAAAAACTTCATGACAGTATGAGCGATTCTCGCGCGTTATGGTTTTACGCAGAGCGCTCTTCATCCGAGCGCTTATATCAAGAACATCTATCGATATATCAAGCGATTGCTCATTGTGCTGCAGATGAAGCTGCAACATGGATGGATTCTCATCTTGCTAAAGTAGAGCAAGTCTTAAATCAACAAGACCTGCACGCTGATGACAAGGTGTAACTGACCTATGGATCCTATTCAAAATCATATCGCTGTTCTGCAAACGGATCCCCATACATATGGTAGCCGTTACGTTCCCAAAAACCTGGCTTGTCTTTCTCCATGAATTCGATACCTCGAAGCCATTTGGCGCTTTTCCAGAAATATAAATGGGGTACGACCATGCGTAACGGATACCCATGTTCAGGAGTTAATAATTCCCCATGATGCTTCGTCCCCAAAAATGAGGTTTCTTTAAGGAAATCAGCTAAAGGTAGATTCGTCGTCCATCCATGTTCAGCATGAAGCATGACATGAGTCGCTTCAGGTTTAAGTTGAATTTTCTCCATGATGGCGTTGATTGGTATACCTTCCCACGTATTGTCTAATTTCGACCAAGACGTTACACAATGAATATCATTGTGAAACCCTTCTCTGGGCAAGGCAAGAAATTGCGTGTGTGTGATCACAACTTCGGCTTCTACTAAACCAAATAAGCGTAAATTCCATTTACTCATATCTTGGTAATACGGAATCGAACCATGATGAAGCACAGGCCAGCCTTGTGTTACGGATTGACCAGGAGGAACTCGCTCTTGGCCATATACAGGTGTTATTTTGCTCATGAAGCACCTCCATCAGTGGGCAACGATTAGCTTACATGTTGCTCATATTGTGTTGCTGAGAGAAATTCCCGGTATTGTTCTGTGTCAGCAACAGCTACCTCCATAATCCAACCGTTCGTGTACGGGCTTTCATTGACGATTTCTGGATTTTTTCGTAAAAGATCATTGACTGCAACAACTTGGCCAGATACAGGAGAACATAAATCAGATACGGTTTTGATCGATTCGAGACAACCGTAGCTATCTCCTTCCTGTAGTTGGGTCCCAAGTTCAGGCAACTCCATAAACACAATCACACCAAGTAAATCTTGAACGAAATCTGTGACACCGATTCGCACTATCGTTTTCGAACGAATATCGATCCAGTCATGCGCCCGTGTATAGCTCAAATGCGCTTCAATTTCCATCATGTCCACTCCTATCTTCTTATCCTGGTTTCATTATACGTTGGGTATTCCGCGTTATCCTAGAGCGATAATCGCTCTACGAGACGATGTGATTCTAGAACGAGGTCAGCTCGAATGTTACATTCCTGTGGGTTGTCTATGCTTTGCAAGAAATGGTCGATAATCCCTTCGAATCCTCGTCGCATAAGTAACGAATCCCAGCTACCATAACTTCTGGTTCTCGGCATCACGCCGTGTTCATAAAAGATAGCTGTCTCGAGATTCGTGACTTCTACAGAACGCCCTCCCCCATGAAGTTCTAGCTTCTCGATATCGATACCAGCTAATCGTACCATACTATAGCTTCCTGTCGCTTCACCGAATGAAACATTACCTGAAGTATGAAGCATTCTGCCTTCTTGATCAATTTTGTGTTGGTGTCCATGAACTTCACAAGATTCCTCACCAAGCCACAAAAGAATATCGAGAATGTGAATCAAATCATCATACATGGTTTGTTTAAAGCTATGTTTTTGTTGCTTTACCCGATGCTTAACCGCTGAACACCAATCGAAACCACCTGCATCTTGCATCCATCGCTTCGCTTCGCAATACAACGGTGCATATCTTCGGTTAAATCCAACTGCAAGCAGTACACCTTTCTTCTCCGCTAAAAGTGATAACTCTACTGACTCCATCCATTCATAAGAAAGCGGCTTATCTACATACACATCTATCCCTCGTGTGATACATTCTTTCACGATCGCATAATGCGTTTCTGTAGGGCTGTGGACAAATATCGCATCGAGATCTTGTTGCAATAATTGATCTACTTTTGAAGTACCCAGTGGAATGTGATATTTTTCTTGTAATTTCTTTACCGTTATCGGTGAAGTGCTCATGATACCAACAATGTCTACTTGTTCATGGACAGATAAGAGAGGTAAATAGACTTTTTGCGCGATATCTCCGAGACCGATTAAACCTACTCTCTTTTTCAACGCACATCTCCTTTCATACACCTGGCGTTAACGATTTCGCAATACCCGATTCCCGATGAAATACCCATACACCAGTAACAGAAAGCCTACACTTGCTGAAATTCCATAGATTTGTATCCACTCCGCATAATTTTTGGCCCAATCGTATATTCTTCCTCCGATTAACGGTCCCAAAAATATGAAAAATCCAGTAAATGCTGAAAAAACTGCAATATACATGGGACGCTCCGTTTTGGGTGTATCCCCAATAATATAATTGAACGCGATCTGATTAAATCCTCCAAGACCAATCCCAAGAACAACATGAATGAGTATTAACACAAGCATCGTAGGTAGAAACATCAATGTCCCCCACAATAAACAAGACAATGCCAAAAAAGGAAGCGTATAAAACAACAATCTTTGATTGCTGTGCAGTGTATTCAAATTCCCCCACACATAATTACTCACCATAATCGCGATGGTATGAACGACAATAATCAAAGACACTGAAGAGTAGCTTAGATCAAGTATCTTCAGCATCACATATGGAAAAAAAGGAACCGAGATATTCATGATAAAGAGATACACGGACAAAAAAATAACAGATTTCAAGTATTTCCGATCTCTAAATGGTTTATGAATCATTTTCAATGAATCGGTTTCTACAGAAGGCACGAAGGGTGCATTGGGATATTTGAACATCAATACCGTGTTCACGATGACAATTCCCACACAAAGCCAAAATAAAATCTGAAAGCCTTGTCCTCCTGGAAAGCGATCCATGATCTGACCACCTACATATAAAGCGATACTACCTACTGCACCAATGATCGTATTGCGGATACCGAAGTATCGCCCTCTCACGGATGCAGGTACAAGATCCCCGATCAACGAAGCCCACACAACATTTCCCGCAGCACTGCACATAAATGCCATCATGAACAATATCGTGTACACTTGGATTGCCCACTCTGGAGAAATAAAAAAAGGAATCAGTCCTGCACTCACCCATAAACAGCGGAAAAATGTAAAACAAATAATCACCATCACGCGACGATTTCGAATTCTTTGCATGACAAGTGCCATGACGATTTGGATCAGATTCACGAGTGCAGAGACAGCTAATACAAACCCGATTTGTTGTGAACTCGCTCCGAGATATATTAAATAACCCGTCAAAAAAGGGCCGCCCATAAGTTGAATCACAATGATTGAAGGGATCGATTCTATGTTAATAAAGATTAAGTTTTTGCGCACTGTGGACATGGGTTTACGTGAACCCCATAAGGTGCTGAAGGGATTTGCCATTGATTACGCCTCATTTCGGACACTTACAGATTGTTTTTGTTCGTGTTGAGATACGTAAGGTGAGTATCTTGCTGGCAAACCCATGTAGCTAACGTGCGCACCATAACGCCTGTTGCTCTCTTAGGTTCAATACCGATCGCACTACTCAAGAATGCTGTGCCTGCGATATCCAAATGAATCCATGGGGTTTGTTCTGCAAAAACTCCGATAAATAGTGCGCCTGTAATTGCACCTGCTGAACGCGTTTTCGTTGAATTTTTGAGATCTGCAACGTCACTTCGCAGTGCCTTGTGGTATTCAGGGAAACTCGGGAGTTGCCATATTTTCTCCCCCGTAAGTGTGGCTGCATGTAACAATGATTGCAAAAACAAGTCGTCGTTCGTCACTGCACCCGTAACGAAGTCTCCTAATGCGACAGATACTGCTCCCGTCAACGTAGCGATGTCGATCAAACGATTCGCTCCGCGCTGTTTCGCGTAGGTCACTGCATCGGCAAGAACGACACGGCCTTCAGCATCGGTGTTCGTAATTTCTATCGTTTTACCACTGAGCGTTGTAATGAGATCGCCTGGTTTAAGCGCTGTACTCGATGGCATATTCTCAGCTGTAGCAATGACCGCGATGACGTTACATCGTGGTCGCAACCTTCCGATAATATGCATCGTCCCGAGCACCGAAGCTGCCCCACCCATGTCAGATATCATCTCTTCCATACTTGCTGCAGGTTTGATGGAGATTCCGCCTGTGTCGAAGGTAATGCCTTTGCCGACAAGACCGATGATGTCAGTTGATTCCTGATCACCTTGATACGTTAAGGTGATCAGATATGGCGGGTTGGCGCTTCCTTGGCCTACCCCTAGCAAACCGCCCATGCCTAGAGCGGTAAGCGCACTTACGTCGAGCACTTCGATCGGGAAACCGTGATGCTCGGCAAGCTTTTGCGCTTCTGTCGCAAGCATCATTGGCGTCAGGACATTGCCTGGGAGATTCGTTAAATCCCGGGCGTAGTTCGTGCCTTCCGCATAGGCTTCAGCTATGCGCAGAGCTTGCTGCAGAGGCTCATGCGCAGCTGCCTCTGCAATGAACACCACCGAGCGGATATCGTGCCGCTCGGTGGGATGCTGCTGGTACGTCGTTGCACGATACGTACCTAGCAACAGCCCTTCGGCCAGCGCTTGTCCCGCTAGGCCAGGGTCACATGCGCTTGGCAACATAATCGCCAAGCGCTCTAATTGCAGCGCGTTTGCTTTGCGCGCTGCAAACCCTGTAGCTGTGCGAAGCGTATCCGATGTAGCCGCGTGTCCGAGCCCTGCAACGATCACGTACGGGTACGGCAATAGCCCCAGGGTAGGCAGAGCTTCGACTTCACCCGCTGCTCCTGTAAAAATACCCTTCTTCCGTAACCGAACCAAGCAATCGTCTACGTTTGGCTGACCACATACTGCATCAGCTAAGAGATCCGACTGTGTAACAAAGAGCACCATTCCTTCTTCGATAGGCCCTTCGCTAGCTAACTCTACATTTTCATTGTGTGATCTAAGATTATCTATTGTGCGGATAGCAAATTCAATGGGATGGATATGCATTTCACAGAACTCCTTTATATATGACTTCAAATCGTTATGTTAACTAATACCATCACACGAAATAAGATGCTGTTTCTTGAATTACTTTTTGCATCGGCAAATGATAGGGACATACCTGTTCACATAACGGTTTTACTTTACATGGCTCATAATCTGCGCAAGACATCACGCGTTCTTTTTGCTGCTGAAAAAACCCTTCCCCTCGCGTTAACAAACCGAATTTCTTACTAAACACACTCGAAATCATGAAATCAGGAATCGATATCTCGAGAGGACATGAACAATAGTTGCATCTGCGGCAGTTATGCGCACCAAGTTCTATAGCTAATTGTTCTAATTCATGTCGTTCCTCTTGTTGAACTTCTGATTGCTGTGCAGCTATATTTTCTATCACTTCTTGCTTACTTACCATACCCGAGATCGTGACGTGGACATCTTGCGAATACGGATAGCGAATCGCTTTATCGACAGGTTGGATAAATCCTCCTGACAGAGGTTTCATCGCAATTTTCATCATATCTAATTGTGTTGCCATCGGAATCAATTCATCCAACGCAAAGGGTTGTGCTAAATTTAAATGAAAAAGCACCTGATCAAATTGAACTTTGGATACCCACTTCGCTAACAGTTCTGGTCGATGACCGGTTATTCCAATGTATTTTACTTTGCCTGCACGTTGAGCTTCTAATGCCGCTTCGTACGCTCCGCCTTCACTTCGAATTTGTGTGAATTCTTTCACATAATTCACATAGTGTATTTGAATCAAATCAATACAGTCGGTTTTCATCCGCGTTAAACTGCGATTGATTTCTTCCATCGCACCTTCGTACGTGCGTTGTGCAGTTTTCGTAGCTAAGAAATACTCTTGCCGTCGATGTGAAATACTATCCCCAATGATCTCTTCGCTGTTGCGATAAGCCGCAGCCGTATCGATATAATTGATTCCTTGGTCTAATGCATAATTGAGCGCTTCTTTGGCTTGATCAAAAGGGACACCTGGTAAATTCATAGCTCCAAATCCTAAAGATGATGCAAGAACATCTGATTTGCCTAACTTCGAATATCTCATTGGCCTAACTCCTTTATTTCATCTATGATCATAATGAAATATCCCTTTATTTGCTTATTATTGTAATCGAATTTGCAGATAATTGCGAATATATTCCTGCGTCGATGGTTTCTCGATGATGACTGATATACAGGAAAACCGCCCCACAATTGATGGACGGTAGATATGTTTGATCGATGCATGATGTAGGTAGCTGATTATCTCTATGCTTTCGCTGATTTCCGACGGAGTAACTTACCGCGTCGAGAGCTAAGTACGATAAGTCTTCCTATGAGCTGTTCTTCCCACTTTTCATCAGCCATAGCTTTGGCTAAGGTAAGTAAATCTAACGCCATGTCAATTTGATTATCGACAATAGTCATCGGTTCTTCCCCTTCATGATTCACACAATTATCATAAAGGAATTTTTCTTTAGCTTCCGCGTATTCAGCAAAATCTACTTCATGCGCGCCATCACTGTGTGCATATTCTGATAACATATCGTATTCATTTTTGATGAGATGATGGACTTCAATACGATGACACACAGGACAAAACAAAATCGGTACGTGATGTATTTGCGTTCGAATATGTTTTAATGTACCTTTGGTACCTATCATACTAGCTCCACAACAGAAACTCATGTATACGACCTCCATTCTGTTCAAAGCATATCTCATATCCTAAAATATTCGTTCATCGATTACCAAATTCCTTTTTTTACTTCAAGAGAATTTAGTGTTTTTCTTATCACCTTATTTGTGTAATTGTTCCTTAAGATTACATACTCATCTTCAATATCCATTCATCTCGATTTGGGCGAATAAATACATCCTTGCTTGCATAAGATGATTTTGAGAACTATATCATCCGTGAAACGGTATCGAAGGAGTGAACCATGCATGTCCATGACCCCTATTAATTCAAAGCAAATTACCCATATTGATTATGACGATCAATCCGCTATGCTTACAGTGCACTATCACCAAGGATATACGCAAGCATTCAACGATATACCTGAAGAGCAATATCAAAGCATCCTTGAAGCAACGAATCGTTATGATTCTTTAATGCAATTAACGAATACGCAAGAGGGTAATCATTCGAAGTCTTAATTATTTCACATGTACTTCGAACCTTCAAGCCAATGTGATATAATGGATGCTTAAGATGATTGACCAAGCAGGTGTGTAATGACGAGAAATATACTCCACTACAGAACAGTGAATCATGACCAATTGTACGTGGTAGCTGTTCATCCACAAGCGCTTTTTGCATACTGGCATGTATCTTCAAGGAAAATGAATATGGTCTCTAGACATTTCGGCTTTACACGTAAAAAGCTTTCATTTACTCTGCACGTATATGATGTAACGAAGCAATCTTCTGAAGCTCCCTTAGCTTCACCTTTGCTTTCTTATTCGCTTGCAGGAATGGACCACATATTCATAGACAACCTTCCACCGGGTAGTGTTCTATTCGCTGAGCTGGGCATTAATGATGAAGAACAACCGTTCGTTCCTTTACTTCGCTCTCATTTAGTGACTTTACCTGCAGAAGCTGGTTCGAGTCCAAGATACACTGCTATCTCAGCGCACCTCCTTGAAGATTGGTTTGCTCATGCTAGACTGCACTCTCACTCTGTTGAGCAATTTTCCGCATATAGTCTTTACTCACCGACAGCTGATTGGGCTCATTCGATCGCGAAGGAAGTACCTTCTCATGAATGATTGTTCTGTGCTGATTGATAGTCGTTCACTTCATCGAGATAAGCACTCTGCTCTGTTGAATGCGCAACATCGTCATGATGGCTTCGTAGCGATTGTCCTTCATGCTCATTTGCCTTATGTCAAACAACCTTCCGATTTCCTGACGATCGAAGAGAAATGGTATTACGAAGCTCTTGTCGATGTTTATTTGCCACTCATCGAGATGTGTGTTCACCTGATACAAGCGAATGTCTCGATACGCCTAACTCTTTCATTATCTCCGACACTGCTTGCAATGCTAGATGACGAAGAAATGAAGCGAAGGGCACGCTTATATGTAGCTCGATTAGTTGAGCTTTCCGAGAAGGAAGTCATTCGATTACACGCACAACCTGCTTTGCTTGTTACAGCTGAGCATTACGCCAAACGTTACAAACAATTACTTGTGCTCTATGACGATCTGCAGTGTGATCTTATTCGAAGATTTGCGGATTTGCAAAAACAAGGTTTGCTTGAACTAATGGTTTGTGCAGCGACACATGCTTTCTTACCGCTATGCAAGAATACAGAAATCCTACACATGCAACTTGACGCTGCACTAACTGAATTTCAACGTCATTTTGATTGCATGCCTGCAGGAATTTGGTTGCCTGAGTGTGGGTATTCTCCAGAGATTGAGCGCCACTTGCAAGCGTTGGGAGTTCGATATATCCTCATTGACGATCAAGCCCTGCGCGCAGCAACCGATAGGGTTCATGCCCCACATCCACATCCACATGACATCAATCTTGACCCTACCTTACTTCATCCCGAACCATATTCACATCGTCCTGTGTGGACACCCAGTGGTACAGCTGCATTTGCTCGAGATCGTGAAGCAAGTGAACACGTGTGGAATGCACATGATGGATATCCGAGCGATCCCTTATATCGAGAATACTATCGAGATATTGGTTTTGACCTAGGTCAAGATGACTCGGACGAATTTAATTATATTAAGCCTTTTCTCCTTCTAGATGAAATCCGTACGCACATAGGTTTCAAATACTTTCGAATTACCGGAGCAACGGAGCAGAAACAGCCCTATGATCAAGGGAAAGCTGCGTATCAAGCAGAGCAACATGCAGAACACTTCGTTCGTGCATGCGCAAAACAACTCAGACACTTGTCGCAAACAAGAGATACTCCTTATCCACCTATCAGTATTTGTTGCTTTGATGCAGAGTTGTTCGGTCACTGGTGGTATGAAGGTCCTACTTGGCTCGAAGCTGTATTACAGAAGTTACAACACCAATCTGGTATTTCCTCGATACATGTAAGTGAGTATCTGCAGCAATACCCTCCACAATACCAAGCGACCTTGCCTCTATCGAGTTGGGGACGCGGGGGTTATTCAGATGTATGGCTTCAGCCGAAAACAGCTTGGATCTACCCGCGGTTACATGCTGCAGAAGATCGCATGATACACATTGCACGATCCTATTTGAATTCATCGATGATCACTTCTGTGAAACATCGTATGATTCACCAAGCGGCAAGAGAACTTATGCTTGCGCAAAGCAGTGACTGGGCATTCATGATGGATGCTGGTACATTTACCTCCTATGCACAACAAAGAATCACGACACACCTCCATCAATTTCATCAACTGCTCGACGTCGTTACAGATACAGATGTTCTTCTAGAAGAAAATGAGGCATGGCTTAGCTTACTTGAACAACACGCATCCATCCTCCCTGATTTGTCATTGGCGAGTTTACTACCGCAAAATGTGCCTGGTCCACAAGTTATTTCTGGCCAGTTGGCTTTCGCTCAAGAGCTACACTTACAGATCCAGTCAACAGAGAAATCCCGATGTATCCTCATACTCACTTGGGAATATCCTCCACACATTACAGGTGGACTAGGGGTTGCTGTCTATGATCAGTCTCGCCAATTAGCAGAACATGGTCACCGTGTACATATCATTACCTGTGCATGTATAGATGTTCCTGCTTATGAATTCGTCGCTGGTGTTCACGTTCATCGCGTTTCATTATTACCTTCTATGCCACCCGTACTTTTTATGGATTGGGTATTTCAAATGAATATCGCGATAGCTGATTTCGTCGTCGATATCCTTTCCCCACAGATTCACATTGACTTGATTCACGCACATGATTGGCTCGTGTATAACGCTGCCATTGAATTGCAGCAATCACTTCAACTCCCGCTGATCACTACGATTCATGCTACAGAATCAGGGCGGTTTTCGAATCAACTGCACACCTCACTGCAACAACGAATCCATCAGTTTGAATATGCATTGACGCACGCATCCGATGCATTGATTACCTGTAGCTATGCGATGCAAGACGAAGTTATGCAACTTTTTTCTATACCTGAATCAGCTATCACAGTCATTCCCAACGGTATAACTTGTCCTAAAGATAGGACTCAACTCCTATCTGCTTCGACTTTTTTTGATATGTCTCCTGACACGTTGCCTCCATCAAGAGCTTTAGAGGAAGCATTCGCGAGTCACGTTCACCAGCCCCTGCTTTGCTTCTTAGGCCGACTTGTCCCAGAAAAAGGAGTTCACATCTTACTAGAGGCCTTATCACTGCTAATCACTGATTTTCCTCACATCCAACTCATCATTGCAGGAATTGGACCTATAGGAGAACAACTTCAACAATTGGCTTTGCCATTAGGCAAACATGTTCACTTCGTAGGTTTTTTGCAAGCTGTTGATAAATTTCAATTGCTACAGCGAGCAGATATTTGTGTGATTCCATCTTTATACGAGCCGTTCGGTATGGTGTGCCTAGAAGCGATGTCTTGTGGGACTCCTGTCGTTGCATCACGTGTTGGTGGCTTACAAGAAATTATTGAAGATGGTGTCACAGGGATCCTCGTTCCTCCGCAGAATTCAGATGAATTAGCTCGTTCTCTAATCGATTTACTTCAGCATCCTCAGCAGCAGATCGTTCTTGCGCAAGCCGCGATCGTGCATCTGCAACAAAATTATAATCTTTGTGGAATTGCAACGCGGATTGAGGATGTCTATCAGAAAAATTTATAGCTGTTTTCGTCAATTTATATTGATATCCTTGCTATAATTGGGTAACCTTAACTAAAGATTGACTATATAGAGAAGGAGTGAGGGTATGCCAAGACACCTTGTCGTCGGAAACGGGAAGTTTCTGATTAACCTCGATCAATATTCATATCTGCGTGATCTTTATTATCCTTATGTAGGGCAACTGAACCATATCGGTGGTTATCAGTGTCGCGTTGGGATTTGGGTAGACGGAAGGTTCGCATGGCTCGACGACTCAGCATGGAACATCACCCTTTCGTACATCGAGGATTCCCTCGTTACGGATGTCCGTGCTCATCACCCAGGATTGGGGATCACTCTCCACATCAATGATGCTGTTCATCAGCGTGAAGACATATATTTGAAGCGAATTCATATAGTCAACGAGAACGACACGGTTCGTGAAGTACGTGTGTTTTTTAATCAAGATTTAGTCATCAATGAAACAGAAGTTGGCGATACTGCTGCTTATTATCCGAATAATAATACCATTTTCCATTATAAAAAAGATCGTTACTTTATGTTTAATGGCACAACAGGTACAGAAGGAATTTATCAATATACCACTGGCGTCAAACGATTTTATAACGCAGAAGGAACATGGCGAGATGCAGAAGATGGGCATTTGATGGGAAATGCCATTTCCCAAGGTTCAGTAGATAGTACCATCAGCTTCAGACTATTTATCCCTCCATCCGAAAGTAGTTCGATGTACTATTGGATGTCTGCAGGTAAGAACCTCGATGAAGTGAAGAAGCTAGACCAGTATGTGAAAGAAAGTGGAGCAGGAAAGCTTCTCGATCGCGTGAAAGTGTACTGGCAACAATGGGCAAATAAATCAGAGCGAGCATATGGTGACTTAACTTCGGAGGTCATTCGTCTGTACAAACATAGTTTACTTATTGTCCGTACACAAACTGATGTGAATGGTGCGATTATTGCAGCCAATGACTCGGATATTATGTCAAGTAATCGAGATCATTATAGCTATATGTGGCCGCGAGATGGAGCACTCGTTGCTTATGCTATGTCTATGGCAGGGTACCAAGGGATGATTATTCCTTTTTTTCAGTTTTGCGCAAAAGCGATTTCCGACGAAGGTTATCTTCATCACAAGTATAACCCTGATGGAACCGTGGGTTCATCATGGCATCCTTATATTCACGCAGGTAAAGAACAACTACCGATTCAAGAAGATGAAACTGCTTTGGTCATCTTTGCCTTATGGCAAGATTTCGTCAACCATGGAAACATCGAATTTGCACAATCACTATATCGTAATTTAGTTCGTAAAGCCGCGAAATTCATGTCTCTATATATGGATCAGGAGCTTGAACTGCCGTATCCGAGTTATGATTTATGGGAAGAACGCTATGGCATTTATACCTTTACTGCATCTGCTGTATATGGAGGCATGATGGCTGCTTCTAACTTTAGTCACTTGTTTGGAGATATCGAGCGAAGTAATCAATACAAACATACCGCTTTGATGATCAAATCTGGTATCCTCAAGCATCTCTGGGATGAGCAAGAACAACGATTTATTCGTGGCTTGTATAAGAAAGATGACGTCTGGGTCAAAGATTTGACACTCGAAAGCTCGGTCTATGGCATCTTTGAATTCGGGGTGTTACCTGCGGATGATCCTCGTGTTGTCAGTACGATGAATGCGAACAAAAAAGGACTAGTCGCTCAAACCGTCATCGGTGGATCAGCCAGATACCAGCATGACTATTACTTCCAACGCTCTACAGACATCGATCAAGTACCTGGGAATCCATGGATCATCTGTACGCTATGGATTGCTGAATGGGAAATCGAATGTGCCAAAACACTCGAAGACCTCCATTCTCCTCGTCGTATTTTGGAGTGGGTGTCCCAACATGCGATGGAAAGTCTGATATTACCTGAGCAATTGGATCCTTATACCGGTGATCCTGTTTCTGTGGCTCCGTTGACATGGTCACATGCTACTTACGTATTAGCCGTCACGAAGTATATGAAAGCTTATCAAGCCATCCTTTCACAAACATAAAATAAAGGAAGAGTGACCCCACATATGTAAAGACATAGCTGGGATTACTCTATTCTTGGTTGAGGTGCTTGTTAATCAACTACGCTTTCAGCTGCACACTTACTGCTTGATGAAATAGTTTCCTATCGCGTCAAAACCACATCGCTCCCTTGAAGTGATTTGTTCTTATGCTCTCCTTTCTTGAACTATTTCTTGTTTTTGGGTACCATCAATCACATAAAGGATGAAAGGAGATCTACCGGATGATTAGCCCAGAAAATGTAATCAAAATCAAAGAATTACTGAGTAACCAAAAAGAACAGTCTGCTATTGAATTTCTTGAGCAATTTCAACCTATAGATTTAGCTGCGCTAATTGAACATCTAGATCGCACAGAACAATATCAAGTTGTTTCGATTTTGTCTACAAAGATTACCGCTGAAGCGCTTGAATATATGCCGCCTGAACAACAGTACCATATTCTCGTTCATATTGACGAGCTTAAGACTTCGAGCATCATTAATGATATGTCAAGCGATGTAGTAGCAGACATGTTGCTCGCTCTTCATCGCCACCAAACGTTCAGACTCCTTAACTTATTACAAGCTGATTACCGAAAGAAAGTAGAAACCCTCATGACTTTCCCGGAATTTACCGCTGGAAGTCTAGCTACTGTTGATTATATCTCCGCTCGCATTTATTGGTCAGTTGAACAAACCCTCGTGCATATTCGTAAAGTCGGACGTGACGCAGAAATTACCTCATATGTATATGTAACAGGTCATATGGGTGATTTAATCGGTGTAGTATCGTTAAAAGAAATTATTCTTGCTGATCCGCAGATGAAACTTTCTGAAATCGTGTCCGAAGACCCGATTCGAGTTCCTGCTCAGTTAGCTCAAGAACAAGCAGCCGAAATTTTGTCCAAATATGACTTTGTTGCTCTGCCTGTTGTAGATGAACAACAGAGACTCATCGGGGTGATTACTGTAGATGATGTCATTGATGTCATCACAGAAGAAGCTACCGAAGATATTCAAAAGTTAGGAGGAAGTGAACCTTTAACTGAGCCTTATTTCAAGACGACGATATTTCAGCTATATCGTAAACGAATCGTCTGGTTATTAGTTTTGTTTGTAGCAGAAGCGTATACAGGGTTTGTGATGAAGAACTTCTCCGGCGTGCTTTCGCAAGTGATTTATTTATCTTTCTTCATTCCATTGTTAATCGGTACAGGAGGTAACACCGGCACACAGATTGTAACAACGCTTGTTCGCGCTTTAGCTGTTGGCGAAGTGAGATTTAAAGATATATTTAAAGTGATCCGCAAAGAGTTTTCTACTGGTTTAGCCATAGGTGTTACTTTATCCGTGATTGCTTTTCTTAAATCGGAATTATTAGGTGTCCCTATTGAGATTGGTTTAATCGTTGCACTGACAGCGATGTGTATTGTGATATGGGCTTCTTTAGTAGCGGGAATCCTACCTCTAATTCTACACGCTTGTAAAGCTGACCCTGCTGTAGTCTCAGGACCGATGATCACTACTCTTGTAGATGGGACAGGCTTGATTATTTATTTCTCAATCGCCAAATGGGTGCTAGGACTTTGACGATCGTTATATTTCGCAAAAAAAACGATTCCCCTCGCAGATCATATCACATCTACGAGGGGAATCGTTTCACATTCGTGTAACCAAGAGCAAGCCAAGACACTTGGACTTGTTAAGTATGCATTGCAGCAATGATGAGATCTCCCATTGCTTTTGATCCAATCGATGTCTGCTTGTCGGTTGCAATGTCCATCGTACGATGACCTGCATCAAGTATTGTTTTTACTGCGCGTTCGATGGATTCAGCTGCATCATGATAACCAAAGGTTAATCTAAACATCAAGGCAACGGATAGAATCGTAGCAATCGGATTAGCGATTCCTTTGCCTGCGATATCTGGTGCCGAACCATGCACAGGCTCAAACAATCCGAAGCTACCTTCTCCCATAGAAGCAGAAGACAGCATACCAATTGAACCCGTTAACATAGCTGCTTCATCACTTAATATATCTCCAAACATATTCTCTGTCACAATCACATCGAAGCTCGATGGGCGACGCAACAATTGCATAGCGCAATTATCCACAAGGATATGTTCAAGCTCCACGTCTGGGTAATCTTCTGCAATACGGATAACGGTCTCTCTCCATAATCGGGACGTTTCTAAGACATTCGCTTTATCCACAGATGCGAGCTTCTTCCTTCTTGTGCGAGCAATTTGAAAAGCTTGTCGAGCAATACGCTCGATTTCTTTGACATTGTATACACACGTATCTACAGCTTCTTGACCGTTGACTGTTTCTCGTCGGAATTTCTCGCCAAAATAAATACCTCCTGTGAGTTCGCGAACTACAATTAAATCTGTACCTTCGAGCACTTCAGGTTTTAACGTAGATGCTTCTTTCAAACAATCAAAAATATAGGCCGGACGAATATTAGAGAACAATCCCAAAGCTTTTCTAATTCCTAAAAGCCCTGTTTCAGGTCGAGTCTCTTTGGGATTTTGATCCCATTTGGGACCACCTACTGCACCAAGCAGAACTGCATCTGCAGATTGACATAGCTTTAGCGTGTCCTCAGGTAAAGGCGTTCCTCGTTGATCGATTGCGATGCCTCCAAACAAAGCATGTTCGGTTTCAAAGCGGTATCCGAATAATTCTTCTACTCGTACCAGCACTTTTTCAGCTTCTGCAATGACTTCTGGACCAATTCCATCACCTGCGATGATTGCTATTTTATTGATTTTTGCCATAGTCCCGATTCACTCCTTATGTGAGTCTGCATCGATAACTTTAACAATGGATACCTGAACGTCAAATTAACGTTACATTGCTCCGATTACTTGTTACCGTTTTCCGCTTTTCGATTAAACGATTGATTGCATCTAGATATGCTTTCGCGCTTGCTTCTAGAATATCTGTGCTGACGCCTCTGCCTTGAACAGCCACATCTTTTTGACGAAGTATGACATGAACTTCACCGAGTGCATCTTTGCCTTGAGATACAGATTTGATTGAATAATCCTCTAAGCTAACTTCTTCTTTCGTTATTTGATCGATTGCATTATATATTGCATCTACAGAACCATTGCCTTCTGATTGTGCTTCTAATGTAGCTTCCATTGCGTCTAGCTGAACCATCGCAGACGGTGTGCTTTGGTTACTATATGAGACTTGAACCATTTTCAATGTATACATTTCTGGTATGACAATAAGCTTATCTTCAATCAATACCCGAATATCTTCATCTGTCACATGTTTCTTTTTATCAGCGAGATCTTTAAATTTAGCGAATGCATGATTCACTTGTTCTTCATTCATATCATATCCTAAATCGATTAATTTCTCACGAAAAGCATGCCGTCCTGAGTGTTTCCCCAAAACAAGTTTACTTTCTTTCAAACCAATCGTCTCAGGTGACATAATTTCGTATGTTGTTTTTTCTTTTAACATGCCATCTTGATGTATGCCTGATTCGTGTGCAAAAGCATTTGCACCTACGATGGCTTTATTCCCTGGCACAACCATCCCTGTTAGCTTGCTCACTAATCGACTTGTGCGATAAATTTCGTGAAGCACAATAGATGTATTCGCTTGGTAATACTCTTTTCGAGTATCTAATGCCATCACGACTTCTTCTAACGAGGTATTTCCTGCTCTTTCACCGATACCGTTCATTGTACATTCGATTTGATCAGCACCGTTCAATATAGCAGATAATGCATTAGCTGTAGCCATCCCTAAATCATCATGACAATGAGCACTAAGTTGAATTTTCTCTATGCCGGGTACTTGCTCTTTGAGAACTTTGAAAATTCGACCAAATTCATCTGGAGTCATGTATCCCACCGTATCTGGAATATTTATAACGGTTGCACCAGCACGAATAGCCATAGCTGTAACTTCGATAAGAAAATCGATCTCCGTTCGACCAGCATCTTCGGGAGAAAATTCAATCTTACTGAAATATTTTTTTGCATAGCGAATCGCTTGCTCTGCTGTTTCTAAAACCTGGTGTTTCTCCATCCGCAGCTTATATTTTCGGTGTATCGGAGAAGTAGCGAGAAATAAATGGATGCACGGATCTTGTGCGCCGATTAATGCTTCTCGAACAGCTTCAATATCTTGCTCACGAGAACGAGCTAGTCCGATAACTGTAGCTTGCTTGACTGCTCTCGCGACAGCATTAACTCCTGCTAGATCCCCAGGAGAAGCCGCTGGAAAACCTGCTTCAATACGATCGACTCCTAGCTTCTCGAGTTGCAAGCCAATCTCGACTTTCTCTTGCATATTAAGATTAACTCCTGGCGACTGCTCACCATCTCTGAGTGTGGTATCAAAGATATAAATTTTTCTCATGAGTCACCTCTTACAGCGGGATTATCGCTATTTTTTTATCCAGTGCATCATATCTCGAAGTTGTTTACCTACAACTTCAATCGGATGATTTGCTTCATTGCGACGTGTCGCATTCATAAATGCATTATTGGATTGGTTTTCTAGGATAAAGTTGCGTGCAAATTTACCTTGCTGAATATCAGAAAGTATCGCTTTCATTTCTATCTTTGTAGCATCATTGATCACTCGAGGACCTGATACATAATCACCATACTCTGCTGTATTGCTAATCGAACTTCGCATCGAAGCAAGTCCTCCTTCGTACATTAAGTCAACAATCAACTTAAGCTCATGCAAACATTCGAAATACGCCATTTCAGGTGCATACCCTGCTTCAACTAATGTTTCAAATCCTGCTTTGACAAGTGCACTTGCACCTCCACAGAGAACTGCTTGTTCACCGAATAAGTCAGTTTCTGTTTCTTCTCTAAATGATGTCTGAATGACCCCTGCACGAGTACAACCAATTCCTTTTGCGTAAGCTAACCCTATTGCTTTTGCTTGTCCTGTTGAATCTTGTTCAATAGCAATCAATCCTGGAACGCCAAATCCTTCATTATACGTGCGTCTAACCAAATGACCTGGTGATTTCGGAGCTACTAACAGAACATCAGTACCTTCTGGAGCAATGATTTGTCCAAAATGTACATTAAAACCGTGAGAGAACATCAGAGATGCGCCTTTTTTCATATTAGGTTTGATTGAATCTTTAAATACTCTTGCTTGTATTTCATCAGGCATCAAAATTTGAATGACATCTGCTTGAGTTACTGCAGCTTCTACAGTAAATACCTCAAAGCCATCATTTTTTGCAGTTTGCCAAGAACGTCCTTCGCGAAGTCCAATAATCACTTTTAACCCGCTGTCACGAAGATTTTGTGCTTGCGCATGTCCTTGTGAACCATATCCAATTACTGCTATCGTCTTTGCTTTTAACACAGATAGATCTGCGTCATTCTCATAATACATTTTTACTGCCATTTTAATAAATCCTCCTTTTGATGTATCGCAAATTATGTTGACCTTACCTATATTTCACCGTGTGAGACTCTAAAGTGAGCCTTTCAACGAAATATTTCATTTCATTTCCATACGAATGAGCTCTAGCCTGTATTCACATCCAAGTTGCATATGTAAAGCATTTACTTGGTGAAGCCCCGAACCATTGCTGTTTTCCCTGTTCGAGTAAGCTCTTTAATCCCATAAGGTCGCAGTAGTTCAACCATCGCATCAATCTTATCTGAATCCCCTACAACCTGTGCAATGATAGAATTAGGACCAATGTCAACAATCGATGCTCGAAATGTTTCGACGATACCAATAATTTCAGGTCTCAATGAAGGTTCCGATGTAATCTTGATTAATGCAAGCTCTCGAGCTACCATAGGATTAGCGCTTATATTATCCACTTGAATCACATCGATTAACTTATTTAATTGTTTAGTTACTTGTTCAACGGTTTTGTTATCACCTGTAGTAAGGATAACCATACGTGATAGTCCTATTTCTTCGGATTCCCCAACAGAAATACTTTCAATATTAAAGCCCCTTCTTCCGAATAAGCCCGAAACTCTTTGGAGAACTCCTGGTTGATTGTTCACAAGTATCGATATCGTATGTTTAATAATCATTCCGAATCCCCCATTATCATGTTACTAATTGAGTTCCCTGCAGTAACCATCGGGTAGACGTTTTCTTCCTTCCTTACAATAAAATCAATTAACACGGGACCATCTGTTTCTAATGCTTCTTGCCAGGCTTTTTGTGCTTCATCTTTACTTGTAGCTCTTAATCCTTTAACACCATAAGCTTCAGCTAATTTAACAAAATCAGGACTTCCCGATAAATCAATATGACTTAATCGATTTTGATAAATAATTTCTTGCCATTGTCTAACCATTCCCAGCACTTGATTATTAATTACCACGATTTTTACAGGAATATTATGAATAGCACATATCGCTAGTTCTTGTGCACACATCTGCATTCCACCATCACCATTAATCGAAATGACCAATTTGTTAGGGTTCCCCATCTGTGCACCAATTGCTGAAGGAAATCCGAACCCCATCGTACCTAAACCACCTGAAGATATCCAGGAACGAGGGTTTTTGAATTTATAATATTGAGCAACCCACATTTGATGTTGTCCCACATCACTTGTAACAATTGCATCGCCTTGCGTTGTATCATTAATGAGCTCGATTACATATTGAGGTTTTAACTCTGTTTCAGAGTCTTTGTACCGCAAAGGGAAATTGCTTTTGTTCATCGCTATCTCTTGAATCCATTCGCTACTTTTTGCTGGCTTAGCAAGTGTATTGGCTAACTGAAGAACTGTTTTTACATCTCCTAGACAAGGAAGATCCGTTTTGACATTTTTCCCGATTTCCGCTGGATCTACATCGATATGAGCGATTTTCTTTGCTTTAGGAGCAAATCCATCTAATTTCATGGTTACTCGATCATCGAATCTAGCTCCGATCGAAATAATCAAATCAGCGTTTTGCAAAGCTTGATTAGCAGTGTACGTTCCATGCATACCCGGCATACCCATCCATAATTCATGACTACTTGGGAAACCACCTAAACCTAGCAATGTCGTTGTGATCGGTATTTGTGTCTTGTTAACAAATTCAATGAGTTCTGCTGAAGCATCTGCATATACCACACCCCCGCCTGCTAATATGACAGGGCGCTCTGACTCTTCAATCGCTTGAACTAACTTGTCCACTTGTGTCTGATTAACAGTTTTCGTTGAGTTATAGCCGCGAATATTTACTTCTGTAACTGGATGGAATTCTGCTTTCATCGCAGATACATCTTTGGGTATATCTATGAGAACAGGTCCTTTTCGACCCGTCGATGCAATGTGGAAAGCTTCATGTATAACTCTCGGTAAATCATGTACATCTCTAACTAAATAGCTATGTTTTGTGATAGGCATGGTGATTCCTGTAATATCGGCTTCTTGGAATGCATCTGTCCCAATAAATGACGTAGCCACATTCCCTGTGATCACTACGAGAGGTACAGAATCCATGTAAGCTGTAGCAATCCCCGTAACGAGATTGGTTGCTCCAGGTCCTGAAGTTGCGATACATACACCTACTTTACCAGTTGACCGTGCATACCCATCAGCTGCGTGAATTGCACCTTGTTCATGTCGAGTCAATAGATGATTAAAATCAGCATAATCATTCATTGCATCATAAATATAAAGAACAGCACCACCCGGATATCCAAACACACATTCTACACCTTCTAAAAGTAAACAGCGAAGAAGTATTTCTGATCCACTGATCAGTTCAGACTGATTTTGATTCAGTTCTTTTAATAATTGCTCTTTTGATTTCGTTGGTTTCGTATTGAATTTCATTGTAATCCTCCTTTCAATTTTGAGTAAAATAATGAAAAAACAAAAAATCCCGTTCATCCCTAACGCAACACATGCGTTGTTGGGACGAAAGAGATTGTATCTTCCGTGGTACCACCCAGATTTGTTAGATGTCTTGCGACACATAACCTCAGCAGGTATTTGTGCAATAACACAAAATACCTATGGCACAGTAACGTATGCCTTACCGATTCTCTCTAGTAATCCTTATTGAATCCCAGCATCAAATCCTGCATGAAGATCATAAGTTTTTCAAGAAAATAGCTCCGAGGTGAGCTCGTAAATAAGGGGTTATGGCAATGGTTTCAGCATATCCATCGCTCTCTGATCATAAGAGCCCTAACTACTTCGTCCTCATCATTGCTGATCGTTATATGATAAATTAGTTCTATTTTGCATGTTGATTTAATAGTAATTATAGGCGCCATTTGGAGATAAGTCAATAGTTGAGTAGAGAGTTTCGATGTCATACTTCTATATGTTTAATGAAGTATTTATGCATTAATTCTCGACTTAGCTGTTGTCACAAGTTCAGTGAAACCTTTGGCATCCGAAAGAGCAAGGTCTGCAAGTATTTTTCGATTAATCTCTATTCCTGCAAGTTTTAAGCCAAACATAAACTTGCTATAACTTAACCCATTTTGTCTTGCACCCGCATTTATCCGTGCAATCCATAATTTACGGAAATCACGTTTTATATTTCGACGATCACGGTATGCATACATAAATGATTTCATAACTTGTTCTTTTGCTGTTTTAAATAATCTATGTTTTGAACCGAAGTAGCCTTTTGCTAACTTTAATATTTTTTTGCGACGATGCGCGCGAATAAACCCGCCTTTAACTCTTGCCATTATATTTACCTCCTAAATAAATGTGAATGAAAGTGACTACTGTTCTATCTCAATAAGGATATTTGTTGTTTCATACGTTTCACATCACCTGGATGCATAACAGGGTTTCCAGATAATACCCGCTTCTGACGAGCTGACTTGCCAGATAACAAATGGTTTTTGTGAGCTTTATATCTCATCACTTTTCCGGTACCTGTGATTTTAATTCTTGCTTTAAGTGAACTATGTGTTTTCATTTTCGGCATGAAATGTTCCTCCTTTATATATTTTCCTGAATCTATGTTGTCTTTGGTGTTAAGATCATGATCATGCTACGTCCTTCAAGTTTAGGTGCACGTTCAATATTAGATACTTCAGCAGTTTCAGTAGCAAATCGATCTAATACTTTCTTGCCGATTTCTGAATGAGCAATCTCACGCCCTCTAAATCTAACACTGGCTTTGACTTTATCACCATCGCCTAAGAATTTCACTGCATTACGTAACTTTGTTTGATAATCATGTTCATCGATTGTAGCACTGAATCTAATTTCTTTTGTATCAACAATTTTCTGATTTTTACGAGCTTCTTTTTCTTTTTTCTGCATTTCATAGCGATATTTCCCGTAGTCCATTACGCGACACACTGGTGGTTTTGCTGTTGGTGCAATATTCACTAAATCAAGATTCGCTTGAGTAGCAATCTGTTGAGCTTCAAGAATAGGTACTATACCTAATTGTTCACCTGTTGCACTAATTAATCTCACTTCTTTTACACGAATTTCATCATTAATCATATGGTCCTTACTAATAATCTTCCACCTCCAATAAATAGGTCATCAGCTAAATATGTTCGAAATAAAAAAGTTATGGAATGATTCACCCATAACTTCACTAATTATTACTCTATCTGATTCCAAAATTGGAATGATGTTGAGCAATGATAACCAGCCAACAGTGTCGGTCAGGTGAGAAGCGGGCGCCTCTTCTTTATCCAGAAAACCATTTCATTTGTCAATAGAATATACCACTAACTAATTTCAAAGTCAAATGTATAATCGATTTACATGAATTAGTTTTTACTTCGTAATTCTTCCATATGGATCACTCGGGTATGCTCTGTATGTGTCCATTTTTTATTGTGTTGCGTAAAAAAAGCATAACATGTAATCGGTAGCCATGATGCGATAAATATAGGGAAAAATATAAGGAATTGATATGTTTTTATACTCGATTTTTCTAAACCCATTGAAATGATCATTAATACAAAGATACCAATCGTAATCGAATTAAAAGCTACTTCAATCATTCCAGAAAATCCAATCCAACTTATCCAACTCGGTGAAATTCCTCCAATCCATATCATGATAATAAGGATTGAACTCATCAAATAATTGTAAACACTCGCAGAGTGAATCGCTGCATCGAGTTTTTTCCAACTACGTTGAGTGAATGCTTGCCATAGTAAAGGAAAAAAATATCTCCTAGCTACTTCAAAATGACCTTGCATCCACCTCAATCTCTGTTTAGCAGAAGCAATAAAAGTAAGTGGTTTCTCATCATATACTTTAGCTTCATAATTAAATATCGGGTGTATATCTTGTAAGATACATCTCATAGAAAATTCAAGGTCTTCGACTAGACTCGTAGCACGCCAGCCGATTTCTCTAAGTAATTGTGTTTCAAAACACATCCCTGTGCCACCTAAATAATTAGCTAATTTCAGATTACGACGAGATACTTGTAAGAATCGATTACTAAAATAATAGGATATAGCAAATGAAGCAGTTATCCATGAATCATTCGGATTTTTGGTGCCTAGATAAGCTTGAATTACTTTGGCTCCTGAACACAAATCATTATTCATATGTGTGAGATAGTCCTCATTAACTAGGTTGTCCGCATCAAACATAGCAATGGCATCATACTTTTTGTCTAGATCCCATAGTTTGGTTAGCATCCATTCGATTGCATGTCCTTTGCCTCTCAGAAACACATTATTTCGTTCGAAAGCAATCGCTCCATGGTGACGAGCTATTGTCGAAGTGAGGTCATTACAGTTGTCACAAATCACATAAACATCATATAACTCTTTAGGGTAGTCCATATTTTTGAGATTCTCAATGAGTGCGCCTACAACTTTCTCTTCGTTATGAGCTGCGATGAGAACCGCAAATGATTTCTGTGGTTCATGGTGTTTTCGTGATTTGGTCTTGTGCCAACCAAAGAAAGTTAAAAACAATTGGTATGTTCCTGCAAACAATAAAATAAGTTGCATGAGAAATAAAACCTTACCTAACATGTGTAACTAGTCCCCCTCGACTCCCTTTGTGTACTCATGGATTTCTCTATTTTGATTCATATTATCCTGATGTACATAGAGTATTTATAATTATTGCATTATTTGATTTAAATTGTCAAACCTTACAATTGCTTGTTGTATTGTTTTTTAAAAAAAGTTAAGATTACATTGTTGATCAAGTTTTAATCACGAGTTAATTTGCCCATAACAATCTTTCTATATAATTATATTGTATACTTTGAAAATTAGATAGATATGGTCAACTTAATGGAGGGTACGAATTAACATGAGCAGAATTGCACAATGGTTCGAATACCATGAAATGCAGTTGTTTGATTGGATTAATCAACGTATTCGTCACAGCTTCCTAGATTTCATTTTAGTGAGAATTACTCATCTTGGAGGAGCTACAGCTACTCTTGTTCTCACTTCATTCCTGAGTTTAACGAGTTCGGGTAGTTTGCGGATGGCAAGTATGCAAAGCTTCATTGCAGTAATCATCAGTCACCTTCCTGTGGTGCTTTTAAAGAAGAAATATCGCCGTTTGCGTCCATATTTAGTTCTTCCCCAGGCTCGTCTATGCATACATCCTTTGAAAGACAATTCTTTCCCTTCAGGTCACACGACTGCTATTTTCGCTTGTGTGCTGCCATTTATGATTTCTTCACCTATTATTGCTTTAGTTTTACTTCCCTTAGCAATGATAGTCGGTTACTCGAGAATTTATATCGGATTGCATTTTCCATTAGATTGTTTTGTTGGAGCTGTTTTAGGAACACTCACTTCAGTGTGCGTAGTAAGCTTTTGGAACTAATGACTTTTTGTTTGTTATCTTAATTAAGGGTGGTGACATTCATTTTGGCTAACAAGAAAATATTGATTTTTTCAGAAGGCTTTGGTACCGGTCATACGCAAGCGGCTCATGCTTTATCTGTAATTTTGGAGCAACAATCCGATGAAATAACTACCAACGTTGTAGAATTAGGTACTCGCTTGCATCCTTTATTAGCTCCATTATTCTTCTCGGCTTACAAAAAAACGGTAAGTTTGCAACCGCGATTATATAACAAGCTATACCGTTCACAACATCGAAAAACATTAAATCGATTTTCGCAGTTAGCATTACATAAATTATTTTATGCTCAAACTATGCAGATCATCAATGATATGATGCCTGATATGATCGTATGTACGCACCCATTTCCAAGCCTAGTCATTTCACGACTAAAACGAAGTGGTTTGAAAATCCCTCTGTTCACGATAATTACTGACTACGATGCACATGGTGCATGGGTTAGTAGAGAAGTTAATAAGTATTTTGTTTCCACCATCAATGTCAAAGAAAAATTAATTCAGCATGGTATTCATTCAAGTTTTATCGACGTCACAGGAATTCCTATTCATCCTAGCTTTCAACACATATATAATCTCGATGAAGCTCGCCTTCAATTCGGTTTAAAATCCATGCCAACTGTCTTGGTCATGGGTGGTGGTTGGGGAATCTTAGGAAATACTGATCTTTACATGCAGATGATTAGGTGGAGCGACTATATCCAATTTATTTTTTGTTTAGGGAATAATACCAAAACCTTAAAAAAAATGTCTGATGATCCAAACTTCCAACATGAAAATATTAAACTGTTGGGCTATACCAAAGAAATCGGTAAATTGATGGATATTTCAGATTTACTTGTCACGAAACCTGGAGGAATGACGTGTACTGAAGGGATGACGAAAGGCATACCTATGTTGTTTTATGATACGATTTCAGGACAAGAAGAAGAAAACCTTAGTTATTTTATTAATCAAGGTTTAGGCGAAAAAATTCATTCTGTTCAAACGATTGAGATTTGGTTTAGCAGGCTTGTAGAGAATTATTCGTACTTTCAAGAGCGAAAAAAAAACATCCATCATAAAAATAAAGAATTTAATCGTACTAATTGTTCAGAAACCATATTTAATACACTAAATTCTTTTGCAACTTAATCATTATTCATGTTAATGATGTACGTGATTAACTTCAGGTATTTCTTTGTGCTTACCTACCATTACTTCACAACGGTAAATCTTCATTCCCTGTGATATAAATTTCATTTCGTATTCGGTCAAGATACTATGATGATGTGTTCCTTCAGCATGAAGATTAAATGTGATATTCTTCATTTGTAGTCCAAAATCCGAAAATGAATTTAGTGAGAATTCGAACAAATCACTTGAATCCGTTTTGAGATGAATTTCGCCACTTTGATTTAGGATGTGAACATATTTTTCGAGGAATTTTTGATGCGTTAATCTTCTTGATTCATGCTTTTTTTTCGGCCAAGGATCAGAAAAATTCAAATATATTCTTTCCACTTCATTTTGACTAAATACATTTTCGAGGTTCTCAATATTCATCAAAATTAATTTTAGGTTTTTAATTTTTTGATTTTCATTTTGGGGAATATGAGCAGCCCTCGCTTTTTCAGCTGCTTTACGAACTAATTCATCATACATATCTATGCCCATAAAATTTATATTCGGGTTTGATAAGCTCATATGACTAATGAATCGACCTTTTCCCATGCCTAGCTCGATATGTATGGGGTTATCATTTCCAAATACGTCTGACCAGTTATTCAAATGCTCCGATGGATTGAGAATAATCAGATCCTTCTGTTGTTCAATATCTTCTCTAATTCCTTTTCTTCCTCTTAATCGCATAACGATACCTCCAAAAAATACCTTGCTTTCAATTACTCATCATAGTAGATTCTGTAATAAAAATCAAAGAAAACTTACACATCTGCACCTATGGCATTGATAGGAATAACACTTCTCAAAAATGAGAAGTGCTTGTTTCTTCATTATTTGCTTCGTTCATTACGACCCTGAATGCGGTTATTACCGCGAATTCCCGCTAATCCGAACAATCCAATTAAACCTAACCAACCCCAATTCATCGTACGTGTAGCAGCTGCATTTACACCGTAATTTCTAATCGGTGTTGTGTCATAATTACCTGTACCTGTTCCTCCTGTTACTCCATTACCTCTAGTGGTCATTCGATCCATCATCTGTTTATTATTGTTTCTCGAATTATCCATGACACCTGTATCCGCGCCTCTGCCTGCTCCTATACCTACACCTACACCACCTACATTAGCTCCAATTCCTGTACCGTTTCCGCCTAACTGTGCACCAATCCCTGCGCCCATCCCACCTATGTTGCCGCCTATTCCAGCGCCGACACCTGTCCGAGGAGTGGTATCCATTTGACTTCCAGTTAATGGCGTACTTGCTCCTGTTCCAGTCCCTGAAAGTGTGGATGACCCGTTAACCCCAGGGTTTGCTAACAATCCTGCTTGGTTGCCTGTCGTCATACGATTTGTAGCATCGGTCATTACTGGAGGACTAGGTACTGCTGCATATGCAACGACACCACTCATGCTAATTGCTGAGGTTAGTACGAAAGCAATCGTCAATTTGCGAAGCTTTGTCATGGTTAATCCCCTTTCAATATTTTTGAGTACAGAAGTAGGATTCACAAAAAAGATTATTTTTATTGGGGTACATCTTGGAAAAATAGTCGCATTTTGATCATGAATTCGGTAAAATACGAGTATACACTATGATAATTTCGATAAAGGGGCTCTGATCATGTCTTTACATATAGATGAATCTTCTCGCGTGTGGGGAGATAAGTTATTCCATACATGGAATTACGAGATGCGAAATACATTTCATTCTAAAGTTTTCAAGGTTATGCTCGATGCTGGATTTACTTGTCCAAATCGGGATGGGTCTTTAGCAACGGGGGGTTGCACATTTTGTAGCAGCAGGGGTTCAGGAGATTTTGCAGGGAGTCGCCGTGATGATCTCGTGACGCAATTCCACAAAATCAGAGATCTTCAGCATCAAAAGTGGCCCCATGCGCAGTATATTGGTTATTTTCAAGCTTATACCAATACGTATGCACCTGTGAATGTGCTTCGAGAATATTTTGAAGTGATTTTGAAGCAACCTGGCGTTGTTGGGCTTTCGATCGCGACAAGACCTGATTGTTTACCCGATGATGTTGTTGAATATTTAGTTGAACTTCATAAACGCACTTATTTATGGGTGGAAATGGGGTTGCAAACGATACATGAACAGACATCTCAATTGATCAACAGAGCGCATACCACACAGTGTTACTTGGATGCAGTAGCCAAGCTTAGAAAACATAACATTCGTGTATGTGCACATGTCATTTATGGTCTGCCTGAGGAAACTCATGATATGATGCTGCAAACAGGGAAAGCTGTAGCTGATATGGATGTTCAAGGGATTAAACTCCATTTATTACATGTCATGAAAAAAACCCCGTTAGCTAAACAATTCGAAGCCGGTATGTTCCGTTATCTAGAGAAACAGGAGTATGTCGATCTCATCGTAGATACGCTTGAATTGCTTCCTCCAGAGATGATTATTCATCGGCTAACCGGAGATGCACCTCGTGAATTATTGATTGGACCCCAATGGAGCCTCAAAAAATGGGAGGTTTTGAACGCCATAGATGATGAATTAAAAGCTAGATATACCTGGCAAGGCAAACAATATAAGGTAGCTAAAGGAGGATTACATGAAAACTTTACTCTTCACTAAATTCATTCTACTCGCTTGCTTGGTCATCGGGTGCAGTAATCAAGATGAACGTGTGAAAAGTCTACCTGTATCCAACACTGCTTTACCAGAGTTGCCATCTATGCAACCCTCAGAGCCTACAGCAACTGTCGAACCTTCTGCTAAGATCGTACCTACAGCTACAGTCGAACCTTCTGCAACTGTCGAACCCAATGTTAGTCCAATTCTTGAGGATGTTTCTCCAAAAAATGAGATTGCTCCACCGAAGAAATCTTCCGAAGTTACACCAGATCCATTGATCATTGCTACTCCTCAGCCCACGGATTTACCTATTGCTACTGTTGAACCTTCGCCCGCTGCACCTGTAATCGTTAGTTCAGATCCTAGTCTTGATGC
Organism: Paenibacillus alvei; assembly: GCA_945881905.1. Taxonomy (GTDB): domain Bacteria; phylum Bacillota; class Bacilli; order Paenibacillales; family NBRC-103111; genus CAMCVV01. Next base: position 29,534 of record CAMCVV010000001.1, on the reverse strand, counting down.
TGAAAAATTATATAAAGCCAACTGTATTACTTGTCATGGCAATTTACTTGAAGGTGGACGAGGCCCTAATTTGACTCGAGTTGGATCAAGTATGAATGAAAATGAGATTCTTTCACAAATCTTAGAAGGTGGTGGAGGCATGCCCGGTTTCGAGAAAAGACTGAATGGCAAAGAAATCGAGATATTGGCAGCGTGGCTAGCAAAAAACATATAACGGTAGCTAAAGCATATGGGGTTTATAAGTGTTTTGCAATTCGCACACATTAGCGCGATCATGTTTAATTTAGGTTGTCTGCCTCATGCACATCATCATATGACCACAACGTCAACAACAACTCGATTAGTTCTAGATGCTTCTTTGAGATTATTACGTAAAAATGGAATCATCACGATTGTTATTTGTACGGGTCATCCACCCTATGTGATTGCCATCACAAAAAAATAAATGAGTAGCAGAGAAAGCAGGAAAAGAACATGAAACTATATCCATTACAATTTCAACCCGAAATGAAAGAACGTGTATGGGGAGGTCGGAACTTAGAAAGATTCGGGTACAGCTTGCCTGCCGGATCAATTGGTGAAGCTTGGACAATCAGTGAACATCCCCATGGTATGACTAAAGTCATAAATGGAGTCCTTCATGGTTGGGGATTAGATCAAGTTCGTGAGCACTACCGTGAGATGGTATTCGGTCATAAAGGTCTATCTCCAAAAACTGGACGTTTCCCTCTTCTCGTCAAACTTCTTGATTGTGAAGACGATCTTTCCATACAGGTTCATCCATCAGATGATGATCATCGTTTAACTACAAATGAACTTGGTAAATCTGAAATGTGGTATGTGATTGATGCCAAACCTGGAGCAAAAATCATTTTTGGATTGAAAGATGGCACTACGCAAGTACAGCTTCGCCAAGCGATTGAGGAAGATCGCATACTCGAAGTGATGAATCATGTTGAAGTATGTGCGGGGGATGCCTTTTATATTCCTGCTGGAACTGTCCATGCACTCGGAGCAGGGATTCTACTTGCAGAGATTCAACAAAATTCGGATACCACTTACCGATTGTATGATTATCATCGACTTGGATTAGATGGTAAGCCTAGAGCGCTTCATATCGAAGATTCCCTAGAGGTGATTCAATTCGAGGGGACTACAGCAACGAAACGAACTACTGAACTCTCGCGTCCGAACGAATGGCTCACTATCGCTGAGTCCCCTTATTTTAAAGTTGAGAAAGGTGCTGTTCACGACAAATGGGAGTTAACGACTACAGCAGATAGCTTCATCATCCTTATTATTACTAAAGGAGAAGGGCAATTGATCTGGGATAGCCAATCGATCATTGCACACGCCGGAGATTGTTTCTTGCTACCAGCTCAATTAGGTTCATATATACTCGCTGGACAGATGACAGTGATTCAAAGTTACATTCCTTAGACAAGTAATTGCTGAGTTAAGGGTACGGCATAGATCTGTGTGCCTGACTTCAGCTCTGGATCAAAATAAGCAAGCATCACGCTCTTGCGCAACTCGATATCGCCTGAAGTTAAATAAAGTTTAAGATCAAATGCTACATGTTCAATCATCACATGCTTGTACAGTTCTTTTTCTGATAGATGTAATTGTTCGAAACTCGATGACACTTTCCAAGGCTCCTCAGCAGCAGATGTGAAAACAGCCGCTTGCTCTTTTTTGTTCATAGAAAATTCCCACCAAATTTTCCTTGGTTTGTACTTATGTCCCACAAAATAATCTAGCTTCATAAGTCCTTCAACAATATTCATTTGTTGTGAACATGTTGATTCAAGAAAATTTCGGAGTCTCGTAAACAAATCTTCTAATTGATGTCCTATTTTTTGCCAACCTTGTTGTTCCCAATAATCGCCGAATTGTTGAAAAAAATCAAATGCCGTAGGAAATACGTGATCAATCAGAAATTTCACCGTATGATCCATACGGTGAGCATTCCAATATTTTTCTAAGATATCTTCTACCCTTTTTATTCGTATTACTTCTGCAAAAGATAAGTCTTGATGAGCAAAAATCTCATAGGGTGCTTGATCCATATACACATAACCATATTTCTCTGCTTCTCTGCGAAGCCCTGTTCCACGCAACATTTTCAGAAATCCTAGCTGTAATTCTTCTGGTCTCAGATCAAAAACTTCATTAAAGGTGTTTCGGAAGGAATCGTAATTTTCTTTGGGAAGTCCTGCAATCAAATCTAAATGTTGCGCAATTTTTTGGCTATCTCTAATTTTGTTAACTGTTTGTGATAACTTCCGGAAATTTTGTTTGCGTTGTACAATATCGTTCGTAACTTCATTCGTAGACTGTACACCGATTTCAAATCGAAAAACTCCAGGAGGTGCATGTTCGGCGAGATAGTCCAAAACTTCAGGCCTCATAATATCGGCAGTGATCTCGAATTGAAATACACAGCCTTGATTGTTCTTGATCAAAAAGTCGAAGATTTCTAGTGCATAATCTCGCTTGATATTAAACGTGCGATCAACGAATTTAATTAATGTAGCACCTGCCCCGATAAGAAAAGCTAACTCTTGCTTCGTTCTCTCGATATCAAAGTACCGAACACCTACTTCGATACTCGACAAACAAAATTGACAAGAAAAAGGACAGCCTCGGCTCGTCTCTACATATGTGATCCGATTAGCCAATTGCGGGAGATCTTCATCAAAACGAAAAGGAGATGGAATCTCATCAAGTTTAAGTTTTGCTCTAGGCGGATTAATCGTGATTCGATCTATTTTGCGATATGCTATACCACTGACGAAGTGATACTTCTGTGAAGACGCTATTTCTTGTAATAATTGATGGAAAGTCGCTTCCCCTTCCCCAACAACAATGAAATCCACTTCAGGAATTCGATTCATCCAATATTCTACATCATAGGACACTTCCGGTCCGCCCAAAACAATTTTCATGGACGGATGAACTTTTTTGATCATCTGGATAATTTGAATCGTTTGTTCAATATTCCAAATATAGCAAGAGAACCCGAGTACATCTGGTTGCTGTTGGTAAAGCTCAGACAAAATATGCATCGGGGGATCTTTGATCGTGAACTCTCTGATATCGATATCAAAGTCTTGTTGACAGTACGCTTTTAAGTAACGCAGTGCTAATGATGTATGAATATATTTCGCATTTAGTGTTGCTACAATAACTTTCATCAAGATTACCTCATTTTTTGTTGCTGATATACTTTTTATTATACTAAAGGATACAAGAACAAAGAAGCTTTCTTATGAAAAAGAAATAGCACTCGTTACTGCCATTTGTCTGCAAAGACATCCAACAGTTGCTCGATTCGTTCAAGTTGATCCTTGATCTCTGTCAGATATTCGTTATCATCTGCTAACTGATCCCGCAATGCTGTTCTTGTCATTAACAATTCATGAAGTTGGTATAAGATCATTATGGTGTAATCTCCAAAATCTTTTTAATAACTAGTATGTTCGATGTTATCGAATTGATGCATGCAGAGTTGAAGCAATTGTGAGCTCATCTGCTGGGTATATGTGCATGTTACCTCTTGGGCGTTATTTTTCTATATTATTGTGTTTAACTTGCGTTATAATAAATACTATGAAACTAATTTCAAAAAATGGAGCGATTTAATGGAAATCCCACATGTAACAATTGTCGTACCTTGCTACAACGAAGAAGACGTATTCCCAGAAACCGTCAAGCGACTCAGTGAAATGATAGATTCTCTTGTCTATGAAAACCTAGTTACACCACATAGCAATATTTTATTCATTGATGATGGTAGTCGCGACGCAACTTGGTCCATGATCGAACAATCTCATCAAATGAATCCGCGTGTTATTGGAATGAAACTTTCTCGAAATGTAGGACATCAACAAGCACTGCTCGCTGGGTTGCATGAATCGATGTCTTTCTCTGATTGTGTGATCTCAATTGATGCAGATTTGCAAGATGATGTAGAAGCCATTCGTGAATTCATGGTGAAGTATCATCAAGGTTATGATATTGTCTATGGTATTCGCCAAAATCGAGATACCGACACATGGTTTAAACGTATGACGGCTCAAAACTTCTACAAGCTGATGACGAGGATGGGTGTGAATATCCATTACAATCACGCGGATTTCCGTCTGATGAGCAAACGAACACTTGAACATTTGCATCAATATAAAGAAGTGAATATATTTCTGCGAGGCATTGTCCCTTTACTTGGCTTTACTTCTACAGAAGTGTATTACGATCGTAAAGAACGATTCGCAGGAACGTCTAAATACCCTCTTCGCAAAATGCTTGGATTCGCTTTAAATGGCATTACTTCATTTAGCATAACACCTATACGCATCGTTACATTCACAGGCTTAGGCGTATTTGTCATTAGTATAATCGCAGGAATTTATGCCGTTATGATCAAATGGCTCGGTGCGACTGTATCGGGTTGGACCTCACTTATTCTGTCTGTATGGTTTTTTGGCGGTATGCAATTACTTGCGATTGGTATGATTGGAGAGTATATCGGTAAGATCTACAAAGAAGTGAAGCAACGACCTCTTTATGCCATCGAAAAAAAAGCAGGATTTACCGTCTCCCCTTCGCAAACATCACCCCCTATGAATCAAACCCATGAACACAACGGATCCCAATGAATTTCCTGCGTGCATGGAATATCCCTTTTAGCCGGTTTTTAGTAGTTGGCGTTCTCAATACAATCGTTGGTTTAAGTGTTATGCTCATCTTATTTAACGCTGTTGAGCTCGGATATTGGTTATCTACATGTTTGGGGAATGGTGTAGGGGCTATTGTCAGTTATGTGCTCAATCGATCTTTTACATTTCGCTCGCGATCACGTGTCAAGCATACATGGTGGAAATTCGTCATCGTGGTCAGCTTCTGTTATCTGATTTCATATCGATTATGTTTGTGGGTATTTACATCTTCAAGTACGTTTTTTCCTGGGATACCTGATGACATCTGGGGTAATGGTGCTATCTTAGCCGGAAGTGGTTTGTATACCTTAACCAGTTATTTAGGACACAAATACTATACATTCAAATGAAATCCTAGCTCGAAATGATCCAACACGCGTTGTATACTTGCAAACAGAAAAACACTACCGAGTATGCCTCGGTAGTCCATGATTTACCAAAATCCAATTCCAGGATAAGGCAATATCGGTACTGTGCTGTAAGGTAAACCTGCTTTGGGATAAGCGCCATAAGCGCCATATGGACCGTACGCATAAGGTGCAGTACCAATCGCTAGGAGATCGAATAAGACGAGTGGCAAGATGGCTTTGGTTTGCACTTTATTGCTTCTTAGCGGAGTCAGTGTAAGTGTGTCCCCTTTTACTTGTCGGAGCTTTCCCGTTACTGTGGTTCCGTCTTTCTTCGTAACGAAGACTTTCTTGCCAATCAAGCTTTTGACTTGCTCTTTACATAGGGTTGGCACCACCAATATCCACCTCTTTCATGAAGTTGAATTCATCTAACCGAGATAGCATATGAACAACTTGCTGTACCCGATTGTATGGTTCAATCACATCGACAACTTCTGGTGAAATTTGTGTAATTACCCTTGACGGAATCGTCCCAATTCGGTCGTGATTGCATCAATTTCTAGAATACTGAATTTATCTTTGCTGATCACTAGTTCATACAAGTCTTTGAGATCATCATAGTCAGCTTCTTTGATTTGCATCCCCTTAAACGAACCACCTGTCGCCATTCGCAACTTCTTCGTGATTTCTTCAAACATGTAATCTACATGTGCGCTGGCATATATCGAAAGATCCATCAAACCGTAACCTCCTTAGTGTGGAAAATTGTCGTGTGTATGATAGATATGATCTTTGATTCTTGTCTCACATTGGCCTTGTGTCAGATTATTGACCCAGCTAACAAATGTTTCTGTATCTTGTTCAAGTGGGTAGCATTCGATTATGACTTGATCTGTGAAGGAAATCTCCCCGAGGCGTAAATTCTTCGAATTAAACGCATGCTCTAATTTCCTAAACCATGCATAGGAGACTTCGACTTGAACATTACGATGAAGAACGCGATACACCTTCACTGCAGCTTCAATGCCAACAACTGTTGCGTCGGTATACGCTCCAACTAGACCTCCACTTCCAAGCTTGATTCCTCCAAAATACCGCGTGACGATCACTGCTGTGTTCTTCAGCCCCTGCTGTTTGATCACTTCTAGAATAGGTTTCCCTGCTGTACCGCTCGGTTCGCCGTCATCGGACTGCTTCTGAATCTCGTCTCGCTCACCGATCACATAAGCATAGCAATGATGTTGGGCCCAAGGATTTTCCTTCTTCATCGATATGAGCCAAGAGACCACTTCTTGTTCATTTGCAATTGGTTTAACTGATGCGATAAATCGGGATTTTTTTACGACAATTTCCTTCACACCCAACTGCTTTACAGTCAAATAATAAGCAAGCATGAGCAACCTCAATTCATCACAAGCTTACTTCTGTAATCGCGCTTCTAACAATGCTTTGTCTTGTTCATATCCGGGTTTACCTAGTAAAGCAAACATATTCTTTTTGTAAGCTTCTACGCCTGGTTGATCGAAAGGATTGACGCCTAATAAATAACCACTTATCGCACATGCTTTCTCAAAGAAATATACCATATATCCAAATGAATAAGGAGACATATCGCGTAGATGGATGACTAAATTCGGTACGCCACCATCCGTATGAGCAAGCAAAGTGCCTTCAAATGCTTTTTTGTTTACAAAATCTAGCGTCTTCCCGCTGAGATAATTCAAACCATCTAAATCAGTCGCATCTGCTTCAATGCGAATGTTGGCAGAAGTGTGTTCGATTTGAATGACCGTTTCAAATAGATTACGATTACCTTCTTGAACGAATTGCCCCATCGAATGTAAATCTGTAGAAAAATCAACAGCTGCAGGGAATATGCCCTTATGATCTTTGCCTTCACTTTCACCAAAAAGTTGCTTCCACCATTCAGAAATGAAATGTAAGGAAGGTTCGTAGTTAACGAGAAGCTCGATGGTCTTGCCTTTGCGATATAAAGCGTTACGCACAGCTGCGTATTGATAACTCGCATTCTCGTGAACATCCGGATTCATGAAATCGGTTCTGGCTTCACTTGCACCTTGCATCATCGCATCTATATCGATACCTGCTACAGCAATCGGTAATAAACCGACTGGTGTCAATACTGAATAGCGTCCTCCGACATCATCAGGAATGATAAAAGATTCATAGCCTTCTTCACTTGCCAACTGTTTGAGTGCACCTTTGGACGAATCAGTTGTAGCGTAAATTCGTTGTTGAGCACCTTCTTTTCCGTATTTTTTTTCCAGACGGTCACGAAATATACGAAATGCCACTGCAGGTTCAGTTGTAGTCCCTGATTTAGAGATCACATTCACGGAAAAGTCGCGATCTCCGATGAGTTCTAATAAATGGTTAAGATACGTTGAACTAATATTCTGACCTGCAAAATAAATTTCAGGCGTTTTGCGTATTGCTTTGGGAAGTACGTTATAAAAAGAATGGGACAGCATCTCCAGAGCTGCTTTCGCCCCCAGATACGAGCCTCCAATCCCAATCACAATCAAGATATCCGATTGTGCTTGAATTCGTTGTGCAGCTGCTTTGACTCTAGCGAATTCAGCTTGATCATAGGCTACAGGTAGGTCTACCCAGCCTAGATATTCAGCTCCAGCACCTTTCTTTTGGTGAATATCATGATGTGCTACTGCGATGTAGGGTTTGAGATAATCGACTTCGTGCTGTGAAATGAATGGTGACGCATTGTGATAATCAAAGGTTAACTGTTTGGGCATGTAGTTGCCTCCTTCAGATAATAAGAGATCTATGTTTTGATTCGCTTGATGAAGAAACCATGGTAAACTATAAGCGAGGTGATCATTATGAAGCGTATTGGTTTTATCGGATTAGGTACAATGGGAAAACCCATGGCCATGAATCTCATTCGCAAGGGTTATGATTTACGTGTATACAACAAAACGACAAGTAAAACGGATGAATGCATTCAGTTGGGTGCAAAGCTTGCTCTTTCGCCTCGAGAAGCAACCGAACATGCAGATGTGGTGATCACGATGGTTACTCACGATGAAGTGCTCAAAGATATTTTCTTTCGTGAAGACGGTATCCTGCAAGCAACATCAGCAGGACAAACCATCATAGATTGCAGCACAGTTTCTGCGCAAACAAGCCAAGAACTATATGCCACACTTCGTGAACGTGGCGTTCATTATCTAGATGCACCCGTGACAGGAAGTAAACCCGCTGCGGAGTCGGGTACGCTTGCATTCATGGTTGGAGGTAACCATGAAATTTATGAACAACACCAAGATCTTTTTATGACCATGGGCAAAAAAATATTTTACTTCGGACCTACAGGATCTGGCTCATATGCGAAGATTGCACACAACACCATCGTAGGTATTAATGCAGCCGCTCTAATCGAAGGTGCTGCACTAGCGGTAAAATCAGGAATTGATCTTGATTTGTTTCTACAAATTGTTCAATTGGGTGGAGCAAATAGCAAGCAAGCTGAATTAAGATCTCAGAAAATGCTTGAACGAGATTTCGATAACCTGTTCTCGACCAAGTTAATGCTCAAGGATCTTCAGCTTGCTTCACAGTTAACACGAGAATTACAGCTTCCTGCTCCTGTACTTGCTGCAACGGCCAATATTTATCAAATGGCTCTAAGCAAAGGACTCGGTGACGAGGATTTACTTTCGATTATGAAATGTTATGAGGATTGGATGAACCAGCCATTCAGTTGAATGGGTCTCATGACTCCGTGATATAAGAACATACATAATCGGAAACTATTTTGACTTGAAGCTTGAACTTCGCATGTGCAGGTACTTCGAACTTTCCACTGCCTTGTATAGAAATCCATGCAGTTTCTCCAGGGAGTTGAACCAATAACTCCCCTGATTGAATTTCCATAATTTCTTTGACATCTGTCCCGAATTCGTATTCTCCCGGCATCAGGATGCCTAATGTTTTCTTGGTACCGTCCGCAAATACTACCGTGCGACTGGTGACGTTACCTTCATAATAGATATTTGCTTTTTTTACGACCGTTACCTGTTCAAATTGAGACATATATGTTCCACCTCGTCTATTAATAAACAACATGACTTGTGATGATATGGTTTTGATTACTTTTCTATTGTAACAAAGCTTTTATCCGTGATACGACATTTTCAGGTGTGAAGCCGTATTCCTTCATGACGAGTTCACCAGGTGCAGAAGCTCCAAACATCCGAATGCCGAGGATATCTCCTTGATCTCCTGTGTATCGCTCCCAACCGAGGGGGTAAGCCATCTCGATGGCCAGACGTTTCTTTATATGAGGCAGGATCACTGAGTCTCGGTAAGCTTGTGATTGTTTTTCAAACAATTCTAAGCTAGGCATACTTATAACGCGAACTTCAATACCTTCTGCAGATAATAGTTTTTGTGCTGCGACAGCAAGCTGCACTTCGGAACCTGTAGCAAGAATTTGTGCAACGGGTTTACCTTCATGGGCATCTGATATCACATAGGCTCCTTTACTAAGGTGCGTCCTAGCTCGCTCTGCTGAATTACTTAAGATCGGTAAATTCTGTCTGGTCAGAACGATTGCAACAGGCCCTTCTTGTTGAGTCAACGCATATCGCCATGCTTCAGTTGTCTCATTGGCATCTGCAGGTCGGAATACGGTGATTCCTGGAATCACTCGAAGTGCAGGTAATTGTTCGATCGGTTCATGAGTCGGCCCATCTTCACCTACAGCAATACTATCATGGGTGAAGACATATATTACAGGTTGCTTCATTAAGCACGCAAGACGTATGGATGCACGCAAGTAATCACTGAACACGAAGAATGTCGCTCCATAAACTTTCAGTCCTCCGTGTAAGCTCATGCCATTCAGCGCAGTTCCCATAGCGAACTCACGAACACCAAACCACAGATTCCGTCCCGCATATGCGTTCGCTTGAAAGTTAGACTGACCTTTGATCATCGTATTATTTGAACTCGCGAGGTCAGCTGATCCGCCGATGAGCTGTGGGATATGAGCAGCAACTGCATTGATTGCATTACCAGAAGCTGCGCGTGTCGCGATCGGTTTATCTTGCGGAGTGTAGACGGGAAGATCAGCATCCCAACCTTCAGCAAGCTGATTATTGACGGCTTGATGAAACTGTTTGCTTAACGCAGGGTAAGCGTCATTGTAGGCTACGATCATGTCTTGCCAAGATTGTTCATCAAGAATTCCTTTTTGCGTGACTTGTGCAAATCGTGCACGAACTTCATCTGGCACTAGGAAATGCTCTTCTTCTGGCCACCCGTAAAATTGCTTCGTTAATTTCACTTCTTCTGATCCTAGAGGAGATCCATGTGGTCCTACATGACCACCTTTTCCCCCTTTATTTGGACTGCCATAACCGATCGTCGTCTTCACTTCAATCAGTGTCGGTCGAGTCGAATCTGCTTTCGCATCAGCAAGTGCTTGGCTAATGGCTACTAGATCGTTCTGGTCTTCCACGCGAAGTACTTGCCAACCGTATGCTTCAAAACGTTGTTGAACATTTTCTGAAAATGACATGTGGAGTTCACCATCAAGTGAAATATCATTTGAGTCGTAGAGCATGATGAGCTTCCCTAATTTGAGGTGTCCTGCTAAAGATACGGCTTCGGATGTTACGCCTTCCATCATATCTCCATCGCCACATAGCACATATGTATAATGATCGATAATCGGGAAATTTTCCTTATTGTACGTTTCTCTTAAAAAAGCTTCTGCCATCGCCATACCAACAGCCATACCGGCACCTTGTCCTAGAGGGCCTGTCGTTGCATCTACACCCGGTGTATGATGAAATTCGGGATGACCCGGGGTTTTGCTTTCCCATTGACGGAACTGTTTGATTTCTTCCATAGGTAAATCATAGCCGCACAAATGCAATAAACTATAGAGCAGCATCGAACCATGTCCCGCGGATAACACAAAACGATCTCGATTCATCCACTGTGGATTCGTAGGGTTATGCTTCATGTGTTCCGTCCATAGTGTATAAGCCATTGGTGCTGCGCCCATCACCATGCCGGGATGTCCTGATTTTGCTTTTTCAACTGCGTCCATACCTAGCGTGCGAATTGTATTTACAGCTAGTTGATGTAACGTATTGTTCTCTAACGCCATTTCTATGCCTCCTAATATCCATCCTATTTCTTTGTGCACATATCTTGGAATATTGTACCACTTGAGACCCTGTATGGCTACAATATCGGAACAAAAGAGTGCATATTCGATTTGTTTACGCTATGATTGTGAGAAGGAGTGATTACTTGTGCGTGCGAACTCAATCATCTATCCAGGTTTAAGATATGGACTGATCAGTGGTGTGATATTAGGCTTGTTTTTTAAATGGATCGAGTATGCCGGAATCGCAGACGTATATACGTTATTATTAAATGTTGATTTTATTCCGCAGTTGCCTCAGCCATTACCTGAATGGTTCGAATTCTCTTTGCATCTCATCGTTTCTTTAGTAATCGGCATTATGTTTTGTGTGCTGATGAGTTGGCGTCGCAAAGCGTTAATGTGGGGGTTACTAATGGGAATTGCTCCCATCCCACTATTTATCCCGCTGACGTTATTATCCGATCGCACGCCTGCGATTGATGATTTCAGTGCACTGACATGGTGGATTATCGGACATGTAATATATGGATTATCTCTATCATTGTTATCTCTACAATCTCGGAAAACATAAGTCAATATGGATTTCACAAAAATATAAGTCTAATTGAACACAACTGTTTTGTTCTGGTGAACAATAATACGATCTTCGGTGTGCCATGAAACAGCTTTCGCAAGAACAATGCGTTCGATATGCCTGCCAATTCGCTTCAAATCGTCTACATTATCTCTGTGACTGACTCTTTGTACATCTTGTTCGATAATCGGGCCACCATCTAATTCTTCTGTAACATAATGCGCAGTCGCCCCGATAATCTTCACGCCTCGATTGTGAGCTTGTGCATAGGGTTTACCTCCCACAAATGCTGGTAAAAACGAATGATGAATATTGATGATTCGATTACGAAAGTAATGAATAAACTGTGGAGAAATAATTTGCATATACCGTGCTAGGATGATGGCATCGATATCCGTACCGATGATATGGAGTTGTTGTTGCTCCGCTTGCACTTTATTCTCTGCATGAACAGGAACATGATGAAACGCAATTCCAAACGATTCGACAAGCTCCTTCAAGTCAAGATGATTGCTGATGACCATTGCTAAATCAGCATATAGATCTCCTGAACGCCATTGCCATAAAAGTTCTAATAAGCAGTGCTCTTCTTTGGATACAAAAATAGCGAGACGCTTCTTGCGGTGCGCATGCGTGATGGTCCAATCCATCGCAAATCGATGAGCCATCAAAGCAAAGTCAGACTTTAATTGATCGATACGCTGCTCGAAATCCGGTAAATCAAATTCGATACGGATAAAGAACATACCGCCTCTGGGATCCATCGTATACTGATCCGACTGTACGATGTTCGCACCTTGGTCGAATAAGAATTTAGATACTGCAGCGACGATACCCGGTTGATCAGGGCATGAAATCAGCATTCTCGTGCGATCTGACATTGCTTTACTCATGAAATCACCTCTACTCCAGCAAACCAAGCAACTAAGCGTTGATTCAGTTGTTCTTCATTGAGTTGTGGCAACAGCTGTTCTGCGCTAATGAAATCATACAATCGCTGTATGGGCTCACGGCCGTCTATTTTCTTTGCTTTCGGGTCATCCTTCAATAGCTGCCATGTGCTCATCACATATTCACGAGCATGCACATCCTTCTTGGCAAAAAAATGAGCTATGCGATGCACATCTTCAATAAATTCTGAACCAAATCGCGACAGCACATGACCTGTCAGAAGTGCGATTTCAGCTTCATACATCGGTCTTTGGGTGTGTTCGTCTTTACCGATCCATGGTGTTTCGAGAATCATAGGAAGATGTCGAAATGATTCATACTGAACAATCTTATGTATCGTATCGAATCCAATCCAACCAGAACCGATGGGCGTATGGCGATCTTTACTTGCACCTCTTGCATTCTTACTATCATTCAAATGAATCACAGCTAGGCGGTCGATCCCTACAAGACGATCAAATTGCTGAATGACACCATCTAAATCCCCAACAAGATCATAGCCCGCATCATGAATATGACACGTATCTAGACATACTTGCAATCTTGCATTATCGGTGACTCCATCGATTATCGCAGCTAATTCTTCGAAACTACGACCTAGTTCCGTACCTTTGCCTGCCATCGTCTCAAGCGCAATGTGTACATGGGTATCTTTCGTTGCAGCAAGCACTTCATTCAAGCCTTCTATAATACGATTGATCCCGAATACCGCATCTTTATCTGTATAAGCTCCAGGGTGCACAACGATATGTTTGACTCCGATATATGAGGTTCGTCGGATTTCCTCTTGTAAGAATTCAACCGCTAATTTAAATATTTCCGGTTTGTACGAGGCGAGATTAATAATATACGGAGCGTGAACGATAATCTCTTCGATGCCATGTTGATGCATAAGCTGTGTTCCTTCGCTAATATACTGGGACTCTATCGGTTTGCGATGCGTGTTCTGTGGAGCCCCTGTATATATCATAAATGTAGATGACCCATATGTGATCGCTTCTTGAGCTGCATGGAGCAAACCTTTATCTGAAAATGAAACATGTGAACCAATTCTGGGCATAATGGATACTCCTTCGTCATAATGTCTGTATGCTCTTATTTTACTCGCAAAGTCGCAATAAATCTAGAAATGCGTTATAATTTAAACCATAATCCTAATGATGCAGAGGTGTTTAAACAAATGGTGAATCCTGTCTTTATGATATTTATCATTTTTTGGGTATTCATTTTACTATTCTTCTTGCTTGTAGGTGGATTCTTTATGTTCCGGAAATTTCTGAAAGTACTCCCCAAACAAGATGGAAAATCTAAATTAGACTGGCAAAATTATTACGTAGATACTTCAAGACACTTATGGTCAGAAGATGCGAAACGATTCCTGAATCAACTATCCTCACCTGTACCTGGCTTATTTCGAGATATCGCCAAGCATACGATTGCTGCTAAAATCGGGGAACTTGCACTCGAAGAACATGCAGCTGAAGTTACCAGAGATCATTGTATTCGTGGATATATCATGGCAACACCTGCAAGAGATTATCGCAGTCTGATTCAATTTCTCGAGAAACAACACATCGATTATCGACCCTATCACCATTTATTGAATAAATAAATAAATGGTTTTCGATTCATGTGTCATCAAACAAAAAAGTGTCCAATTCGGGTTATAACGCATAACCTGAATTGGACACTTCTCGATCATGTATGGAGTAAGAACATCCCGGGGATTCATAGACTTAGATGATTGTACATTGTTTACAAATCGCTAGCGGGGTGTGGATTTTGTAAAAACCTGTTTTGAATACGTGCATGGTGTCTAGCTTCACTACAATCTTGTTACATTGAACACAATAGCACTTTTCATGATTAGACATTTTCGTCACTCCTCATCAGAATGTGTGAATCTCTTCATGTTACATTGCGTATAATGAATGTCATACAGTGAACCGATAACCGACAATTAGAGTCAAATTGCTGTGTATTGAGACTCGCAAGGGTTATCTGCTTTCGATTCTACTTATACGTTATAATACCATTGTTTGAATGAATTAAAAATGTTTTTTATTTTAATATTTTTTAAAAATAGTAATTATACACTTTTTAAACAATTATTAAAAACTGAATATCATTTTATTCCACATCAGAAAAACGATCGATGAACACATTCTCGAAACACTTCAACTCACCATTGGTGGAGTTGATTAACTGCAGACGAAGCCAAATAATTTATTGCCTTTGTGAGAAATCACCGTTTGGATTCATTTTGAGCGCATTGTTTTTCTGATTTTGATCAATTGTTATGATATGATCATCAGGTCTAATGTCTACATGTTGCAATATGTCACATATATTCATAGAAATCTGAGCTGAAATCCCAATGTTCTAACTCATTTCAACTTGGTAATAACGTATTATATATCATGCAGTGTTGCGCATGCTCACTCATGTGTACCACGTTTTTGTATCTTCTTGTATTCATGGTCTAGCCCTATGTATTTAATCGTAACACAAGGTGCAGAATGATTGAATAATTCGCGTAGAACAGATATATTCTTCGTTTTTAAATAATAATGATACCCGAACGTCTTTCGCATCGTATGTGTACCTATGTCGTTAATTCCTAGTTGTTTGCCGATATCGTTCAGAATGCGATACACTCTACTTCTTTTGATTGGGAGTCCTGTTCGTTGTGAAGGAAATAAGTAATCCTCGTCTGCTTTGTTCTCCGCATATGATCTAATCCAATCCATCATTTGGTGCGAAATTAAAAATGACTTGTTTTTACCTGTTCTCTTTTCTTTTATTGTGACTTGATTTTTGCTTCTCAGATCTTTTACTTTAAGAAGTAGTAAATCGTTTAAATGCAAACCGCAATGAATACCGATTGAAAAAATCAAAAAATCTCTCATGGACTGCTCTTTTAACATCAACTGAATCTGTTCGATCAGTTCTGTATCGCGAATCGGCTGTGTAACTTGCATCTTGGAGTACTCCTTTGAAATTATGTAAAATCTAGTTGTATAAATTAGTATAACATACATTAATTGTTAAAACTACATTTATTTAGTGTTCGTTTGATAGATCGCTGTCACTTCGAGACAGATACTTGTTCATATGTGAAATATCGATCATATATTTTAATGTCCAGGCCCATTTGCTACGAATTGCCCATTTGTTATACATCATAAGTCCTTCTTTATTGCCAAGCGATAGAATAGCTACATATGATTTCCGTGGTTTATACTGAAGTAACTTCTCCTGAAGGATATAGTGTCTGATGTTTCTGGCTAGCACTTCACCTTGTCGAACTGCAAAAACTCCTGCTTTGGGCAAAAGTGGATATTCGGTCATACGGATACAATCACCAGCTCCAAATATATGCGGGAACTGACTCACTTGTAACCAACGATTCACTTGTAAATAACCGTCATCATCCACCGGTAACCCCGAATCGCGAAAGAAAGGGTGGGCTTGTGGACCAGTTAACCAAAGTAACTGATCGAATGCTATTTTCCTCCCTGAAGAGGTATTGACCACATTCTGTTCAACAGATGCAACAGGATCACACTCAAGAACTGTAATGCCTTTGTGAATGATCATCTGTCGTATGTGCTTGGTGACGGACGGACTCGAATTACTCATGATCTCTCGCTGTGTAATCAAAGTAATCGAATTGAACTGTTGAACCTGACGCATACGTGAATGAATCGCCATGCTGAGCTCAACAGCAGAAGCGCCTCCTCCTGCAATGACGATGTTCCTATTTATCGATAATTGGGATATGAATGCAGTTAACTTCTCGAGAGGTTTGATTGTCCAAGCGAATTCCTGCACACCTGCTAGATGGTCGTTTGCTGACAATGATCCGACATTAAATGAAATTAGCTGATACGTGATGCGTTCGCACGAGTTAATTTCAATCGATTGATTATAGGGATTTACGCTTGTAACTTCACCTTGCTTGAAACCAAAACCCATCCGCTCACAGAGCAGATCTAATGGTATTCTCACTTGATCTTCTGTATAAATACCTTCCACGAATCCAGAAATCATGCCCGAATAATACGCATAGCGACTCGATGAAATTAGCATCACTTCTAGATTTTCGATATGATATTTAGACAATTCTGATAAGACATGCAAATGTGCATGCCCTCCGCCAACCAGAACTAGTCTGAGCATGACTCATCTCCTTCATCAATTACTGAGGATTTTTTTGGCTTCTACTACTCGCTGCATTGCAGTGAATAATTCTACAATAATGAAAATAATCGTAATTCCCATGAGCCAATTCGGAATAAGTACCATGAGCGAAAGCAGAATGAAGCCTTCTGTTCGCTCCGCGACTCCTGCTTGGTAATAAAACGACTTGATCCCTTTCTGTTCAGATAACGCACCTACTGTAAGAAAGATCGTCATCGAGACGACGATCGATGCAGTTAAGATCAATAATACAAATTGCGTTTGGGGGTATACGATTGCTATTCCTAAGATCACACTGAGTTCTACAATTCGATCAAACGTGATATCTAGTAATGTCCCCCATCTTGAAGTGGTGCTCTGATTTCTAGCCATAGTCCCATCAACAGCGTCCAAAAACCCAGATATCCACAACACCAGCACCGCCCAAATAGGATGATGATAGATGATCAGAACGCCTGTCGAACTTCCTAATAGAAATGCAAACCAAGTCACTTGATTCGCAGTTAAATGCTTTCTAGTGAATAAATTGGCTGTTCTCTCGATGATCGGTTGTACGATGTGCCTTGCATGCGTATCTAACATGAAGATTTCCTCCAGTGTATGAATTGTAAATATAGGGTCGCTAAGGTCGCTATCGTCTTTATTATACACGATCTGTGTAGAAAGCTGTTGAATATCCTTTCTTTGTATTTCCTAGGAAATGATTCGACATGATCGGCGTATTTCCATGTTATAATCAGTTGTAGACATGCGATGCATGAATGCATGGTTAATACATATCTTTCGTTGAGGTGATGATGTTGCGAGTAATATCCTATGTAGGGTTAGTCATTTGTAGTGTGAGCTTTATTGTCCTGGTTGTGATGGGATCAATCGCTTGGAGTTTACAGTCTACGGTTTTTAATCTGCAGAAATCGATCAAATATGCCGAAGAGAGTGGTATTTATGCGCAAGCAAGTGAGTGGATAAAAAAAGATTTGTTAGGGGACCCCATTGAATCCATTAAGCAAACCAATGCACAGAGCATATTTCGAGATGCACGAGATACGATCCTATCCACAATCGAATTTGAACCGAAGTTCATCGATTTACATACCCAGATCTGGGGATACATTACGAACACACGTGAACTACCCCAAGTCATACTCGTCCCTGAAATCCAATCTGAATTATTGAAAGCTGTAGACGAAAATAAAGATGTACTCGCTTCATATGATGAAATCAAACGAATCTTGATTCAAGATTTCCCTGAAACAATAGACATAGCTAACTTTTTGGGACAACAAGACCTATCTACGAATCTCACGAAAATCAAAGATGTGTACCATACCTATCAAATAGGAACAATCGGTGTGTATGTGTTTATTCTAATATTGCTGATCGTTTGTATCCTCTTGACGATCACTTTAAAAAACACCTCGATCTGGTTAGGTTGTCTGTTTCTGATCTCTTGTCTATTCATTGGTGTGGTTGGCATCACAATTCATATGCTTCACCCACTCCTACCATGGTCTGATATAACCCAGCAACTTCCTATAGATATAGACCGGTTAATCAGCTTAGTGGTTAGCGATATCACGGAACAATTACTTCTCATATCTGGACTATTGTTAGCGGTGAGTCTCCTTCTCTTCATAACGAGATGGTGGAAACCATGGCAGCAACAGAACCCTGTTTCGAAATGATATTACACGAAAACATCTGTATTTTGTGCACGTATATGTTAGCATTCTGTATCCACAAATGGTGAATTAGCGACTACAATGAACTCATCGCTTCAGCGAAATTGATAACATAAAGGAGTCTTAAGTGTGGCTATCCTTAGACAACAAATTCTGATCCTGCATTTATCGGGATCTGATTTAGAAAGTTCGACTGTCGCTTGGGCTTTATATGATGGAACGCTCCCCAAAGGTCACATGCAAATGAATAGCGGTGACCAAGAAGAACCTCCTTACCAATCAGTCATCGAAGCCATGCAAGATGGGTGGTTCGTCATTCAATTACCTGGATTGCCTTATTATCTGCGTGGAGAAGAACATGAAGTTGGACATTTGCCTTACGAATATGTATTAGAACGGAGAGTGGAACTACATGAACTCGCTTCGCAATGAACACTTACTTCGTGCAAAGCAAATGGCCCAATTCGTTACTGATGGCTATCTAATGGTCGAATCGATCGTGCCGCAAGAGTTGAATGAACAAATCTACCATGAGCAACAGACCTCCGTTATTCCTGGTCATGAGTACTGGCATCAGTCTAAGCTGATTCGTCAAGCGTTCGAACTGCCTCAAGTCGATGGTGTGATCCAAAGCTTGCTCGGCAAAAACCCAGGATACGACCATTCATTTCTACATACGGTTCGTGGAGGACATGTGAAAGCACAAGAATGGCATGCAGATTCAATTATTGATACGCGCAAACTAGGTTTTGATATTCAAATTTTTTATTTTGCTCATGATACACCGAAAGAAACAGGACCGACACTTGTCCTGCCAGGTTCGCATCTTCGTCGAACCAACACAGCGAGCATTGGTCGTTACAAGAACATTATTAACCAAAAACAATTGGCTACGAAAGCAGGAACGATGGTGTTCTGGCATCAAGGGCTATGGCACTGTGCTCAACCGAATTTTACAGATCACATGCGATACGTCTTCAAGTTAAGATTACGTCCAGGACAGCTTCAGCGAGCTCTATTCCATATGGATGGATACGACAGTCCTGAAGTGAAAAGAATCATTAGTAGATCTTTTCCTTGGCAAGGTAATGAAGGTAGGCTTGAACATGTTCAAAGAGCAAAATTATGGCGTTATGTGACAGGCGATGACCACATCGATTTCTCGTTCGAAGGTGCATTGACGCGGATGTCACTGGGTATCTAGAAGTTAATCACGTAAACGAAAAGGATTGTAGCCATGAGTTCATTAACCCCCTATTGGAAGGACGATCCATTCATACCTGATTATAATCGCTTTTATTTCATTCTTGATGGAGAAGGTATGCTTGAACTTGATGGTAAGAAGTACTACCCCCAAGCCTAACCAGCTATTTCTGTTGCCTGCTGATGTTCTTCAGTCGTATTCGACGGTAAGCGACCATTTGCTAGATGCATTGCGTGCCCGCAATGGTCTTCTGTGTTCAAAGCGCAATCGATCTTGTCAGATATTCTTTGTGAGTTCGCAGCAAAAACTGAAGATAAGCATATTCGATTAAGGTTTCACCTTCAATGGAGAAAATCGATGCACTATTAAAATACATTGAACAGCATCTAGACGAATCATTTACTATCGAGTATATGGCAGAAATGTCGCACTATCACCCTAATCATTTGATCAGGGTGTTCAAACAGTTTACAGGATCTCCACCCATCAGTCGATTACTGAGATTTCAGAACGATTCACAATGGAACCTCATTATTTCTTGCGGGTATTCAAAGAAATCTCAGGTCATTCTCCAAGTGATTATCGAAAGATGATGAAACCCTAAATCAAGATTAACTTCTTCTGTGGATTTCGACTTCTATGTGATGGCATGTTATCCTGTTCATCAATGATTCGCCCGTGATCTGAGAATCACCCGTGTTTAAGCTCTGCTTATTGTCATATTTCATGTAATTTATGTCCACTTTGCTGACCAAAGCTTCATTTCTTTAAAAATATTATGGAGATCTTCTCCTTTGGGTGTTAGGGTGTATTCCACTTTCACTGGCACCGTTGGAAACACATGTCGTTCCAGAACTCCATGTTCTTCAAGATGACGCAGTGTATTCGTCAATGCAGTTGGACTGATGGAAGGAATCGTTCTCTGCAGCTCTCCAAATCGTTTGGTACCACAAAAAAGCTCACGAAGTACGAAAAAAGACCATTTCCCACCCATGACATTCATGGTTTTCTCGATCGAACATTCGATATAAACAGGTTCCTTGGGAATGTAATTAGAGTGTATGGACATATTAACTGCCACCTATCAATGTCATTTAATAAAGTATAGTATAGTAACTATGTAAAACAGTATAACATCATAATAAATTCACTACTATATATTTCATACAAATACCTATAGAATAGGATACGATGGACTATGAGGAGGCAGATACATGAACAACTTTCAATTCCATAATCCGACGGAAATCGTATTCGGTACAGATTCATTGAACCACTTAGGTCAATCCATTCAAAAATTCGGTGGCACGAACGTGCTTCTGGTGTATGGCGGGGGGAGTATCCAGAACAATGGTATTTATGACCGTGTATTGCATCAATTGAGAGAAGTTCATATTCGTTTCATTGAACTTGCTGGTGTCGAACCGAATCCCCGATTAACCACTGTGAACAAAGGGATCGCATTATGTCGAGAGCACGACGTGGATTTCATTCTTGCCGTTGGAGGCGGAAGTGTTCTTGACGCTGCCAAAGCCATAGCGGTAGGTGTGCCTTACATAGGTGATGTGTGGGATTTCCTCATACGCAAAGCTGAGATTACTTCTGCAATTCCGTTAGGTACTGTGCTGACGTTATCTGCAACCGGTTCAGAGATGAACGGCAATGCGGTCATTACACATTGGGATCAAAAGCTGAAGAAAGCTTTCGGAAGTATTCATGCTTATCCGAAATTCTCGATTCTCGATCCAACACTGACTTGCTCTGTGCCACGCGATCAAACAGGGAATGGGATTGTCGACATCATGTCCCATGTATTCGAGCAATATTTCAGTCTAACTCTTCATACTCCGCTTCAAGAACGATTGTGTGAATCGATTCTACAAACCGTGATTGAGAATGGTGAACTCGCACTCACCAACCCGCATGATCTGCATGCTCGTGCCAACCTGATGCTCTGCGGTACTTATGCATTGAATGGCGGTATGATCAGTGTGGGTATGGATACTGACTGGGCGTCGCATGGCATCGAACATGAAATCAGTGCGATCTATGATATTGCTCACGGCGCAGGACTGGCGATCGTCTTCCCGAACTGGATGACCTATGTCTATTCAAGCCGAATCGACCGTTTCGTACAATTGGCACTTCGGGTATGGCATGTGAATCCGATAGGGAAATCGGATGAAGAGATTGCGCTTGCTGGTATACAAGCCACGCGTGATTATTTCAATCGAATCGGTATGCCTGCCACACTGACGAGTGTGAATATTGATGATTCTCAATTCGACAGAATGGCTGCCGAAGCAGTGTCCTTCGGTAATATCGGATCGTTCCAGCAACTAGATGCGAGTGATGTTCGAGCAATTTTGAACATGAGCTTATAAAATAATGAACAATCACGTTGATGTGAACACATCATTGATCAATGAAATGGAGGAATTCGTATGAAATATCGTAAATTAGGAAAAACGGGTTTGAAAGTTAGTGAAATTAGCTTAGGCAGTTGGTTAACTTATGGTGGTTATGTCGAGCAAGAGAACGCTGTACAATCAATTCGCAAAGCATATGAACTGGGTATTAACTTCTTCGATACAGCTAATGTGTATGAACGAGGGGCAGCGGAGAAAGTCGTCGGCGCTACATTGAAGGATTATCCGCGGGAATCCTATGTTTTGGCCACAAAGGTTTTTGGTCAAATGGGTGACGGACCGAATGATCGTGGATTATCACGCAAGCACATCAGAGAGCAATGCGATGCGAGTTTGCAGAGATTGGGTATGGACTATATCGATGTCTATTATTGCCATCGTTATGATACAGAAACTCCCTTGGAAGAGACTCTTCGTGCTTTGGACGACTTGGTTTCACAAGGCAAAGTGCTCTATGTTGGCGTCAGTGAATGGACACCTTCCCAAATGGCGCTTGCTCATGGACTTGCTGAGCAATACGCACTAGATCGCATCGTAGTGAATCAACCCGTTTACAATATGTTCAATCGTTATATTGAAAAAGAGATTATCCCTCTGGGTGAGCAAATCGGCATCAGCCAGGTCGTCTTCTCTCCCCTTGCTCAAGGTTTGTTGACAGGTAAGTACACGTCGTTACAAGACATTCCTACAGATAGTAGAGCCGCTAAACTAGATTGGATGCGTAAAGGCATAACAGAACAAAGAATCGCTCAAGTTCAGCAATTGTCGAAAATTGCTCATCATCTAGACATCACTGTAGGTCAACTGGCTCTAGCATGGATTCTCCGTCAAGCTAATGTAGCCAGTGCGTTGGTCGGAGCAAGCAATCCGCAACAAATCGAAGAAAATGCAAAAGCTTCCGAGCTTGAACTTACTCAGGAAGTGCTCGCTCAGATTGAGGAAATCATAGCTATCACAAATGAATGATAGAGGGTCCGACTGCATTGAACAAACAAATTGTAGTGCTTGTGGCAGTGGCCATCTGGGTAAATGGGTGGTCATAGAATTCATACGGCATTGTATTTGCGGTTCATCCAATTGCACCTCACTATGTACCCATGGATGAAGAACACCCTCAGCTTCCACAAGATAGCTATGGTCTCTCTAAAGTTGTTAATGAATTAACTGCTGATATGTTTCATCGCCGGACGGGTATGCAGGTCGTGTCTTGCCGCTTAGCGATTGAAGCCGATGGGCTAGGAGCTATTGCCCTTAATCTATCATCAGATGACACGAGTATGGACATCCCTAGCAAGGATTTAATGACTGCTCAATATCCGCAAGTACACGACTTTCGTGTCCCGCTTGGTCGTTACGAAACATTGTTGAATCATGACTTAGCAAAGCAGATGTTGAACTGGCAACCTCTGCATACATGGCGAAATGAAGTGTGAGTTCGTAATCTCTGTAGAAATGAACTCTCCGTTCATCATGATGGTGCATCGAATCTTCAGTTCACCATGTGTTTGCTTCGTAACTGACCACAAGCAGCATCGATATCCGCTCCATGCTCCATGCGCACACTACAGCTGATGCTATGCTTCTTCAGGACATCATAGAATGCAACGATGGTTGCCTGCTCGCTTCGCTGGTATTGACTATGCTCATCAACCGGATTATAGGGGATTAAGTTCACATTCACGAGTTGCCGTCGATGACCAATCAATTCAACGAGTTCGTGAGCATGCAGTCTGTGATCATTGACATCTTTGAGTAGGATATACTCCAACGTTATCCGGCGATTCGTTCTTGTTGCGTAATAATCAATCGCTGCTAGTAGTTTCTCTAGTGGAATGGCACGATTGATTTTCATAATTCTGGTTCGCAACTCGTTATTAGGTGCATGTAGCGAGATCGCTAGGTTTACTTGTAAACCCGTATCGGCGAAAGCCATGATCTGATCAGCTAAACCGCTTGTAGAGACGGTAATATGTCGAGGTCCAATCGCTAGACCTTTGGGATCTTTGACCACTTGAATGAAGTTGACTACGTTGTCAAAATTGTCGAAAGGTTCCCCGATGCCCATCACGACAATATGACTGACTTTGTCATGATGACCTGCTTGATCGAGATAATGCTGGACGTTCATGATTTGCTCTACGATTTCCCCACTCATCAGATCACGACTTTTCGGTATTAATCCACTTGCACAGAAACTACATCCGATGTTACAGCCTACTTGAGTCGTCACACATACGGATAAACCGAATTTATGCCTCATCAGTACCGTCTCGATGAGGTTGCTGTCATGGAGTCGAAATAAGAACTTCACTGTTCCATCTGCCGATTGTTGCCTCGTGTGTTCATCTAGTGAATGAATGCAGAATTGTTCCGCTAATAATTGGATACACCCTGGATGGACATCGATCATCTCGGAGAAACTCGCAACCCGCTTCCGATATAGCCAATCCCACACTTGCATGGCGCGATGTTTCTTATGCCCGCGCTCCATAAGCCACGCGGTCAATTGTTCTATAGTTAATCCATATATGGATGTGCGATTCATGTGTAAACCTCATTTCTCCTCAGATAAACCCCATTCTATCTCATCATGGAGTAACCGTATATCCTCATTTGGTAAGTAAATCCTGTGTCCACTGATTTCCTCATCATGATGACATGTTACGATTCGTATAATGGATACCATATAGAAATTACCTGGTCCATCTGGCAAAAGCAGTATCCCGAGAAGAAGTTCTTCTCTAATCCTTCAACAGCTTGCTTAAGGTGGGATACCCATCAACCTCAGATACCTATGCCATTTTTGTGCTTCTTATCGTCATTGGCCGTGTGTGGTTTTATGATGAAGCTTAATGAATACATGAAGTAATGTACAAATGCTCTAAGCACAAAGCTATTGGCGATCATCTTAGGCATGAGTGTGATGTGATCTACTTGCTCCGACTTCATATACATCACAGCATCATGGAGAGTACTTGGACGAAACAACACATCTGCATCAGTAAATAACAGAATCTCTCCCTGCGCATGCAAGTAACCTTGATACATCGCATGGTTCTTCCCCAACCACCCACTCGGTAAAGTGTCTATGTGTATCGTTTTTATTGGAATTGTTATCGTTTCGATACCTTCAGACGAAGACTTCATTGCTTCCATCTTGCTACCTGTTTGATCGACAGAACGATCATTTACTGCAATGATCTCCATGTTGATATCGTTTTGCTCAAGCAAAGATCGAATCGTTTGTTGGATATGCATTTCCTCTTCCTTCGCTGAAATAATGACAGATACCGTTGGAAGTGAAGCGCTCCCCCACCGAAATGATTCCCACCTTTCATCTAGATCATGTTCTTCGCAGATGATGCGTCTTTGCTCATGCGCAGCAAGTGCTTCTTAAACCTGCTCATGACCCAGAGGTGCATCTTCGCTTGCGTATATTTGTATATAAACCAAGGTAGAGCAGGCATGAAGTCATGTATGGCTGCCATACATGCGTTCGTTCCAGGGATGAATCTGAATTCCATCCTACCGGGATGACTTCCTCTGGTCGAAGCTAGCTTCCCACCCGTAATATAAAATAATGCTCGAAGAGGCGTACTCCGTATTTCGGAGAAAGTCAGCTCCAACAAGGGTTTCTTCCCGATCAGCGCGTACAGCCTACAGTTATGCGTATCTTCAATCTCTACACGAATCAATGGCTTGAGAAAATACGCCAACCACTTGATATAGTGCATAGCTACCCATACCGCATCCCTGCCTTCGGGTACATACAATCTCTGGACAGACCGCACAGTGTCCTCTTGCACTGAAGACGTTGAAGACTTCCGCTGATAAGGTTGCTTGCTTTGATGATTGATCAGCTCATTCTCGATGTGAATCGCATCAATTGCAGATTGTAAGAAAGGGGTTTTACCGAAACTGATGCCTTCAACCATGCGCTCTGGTTGAGCTGTCATCGGATGGATCAAGCTTTCAATGAGCGGATAGACTAAATTCTTAGGCGTTTGCGTCGTTAGACTTACCCAGAGCCGAGAAAGCGTTACTGTAAAGTAAGGGATTTGTAAAAGATAGCGAGTTTTCCCTAAAGCTTTTGCGGTAAGCACCATCATTTCCTTGTAGGTCATCACTTCGGGACCACCTAAATCTATAATTTTGTGATATACAGGCGTATGGCCTATACATTGCTGTAAAGCATGGATCACATCCACTAATGCAATCGGGTGAGTTTTCGTTTGAGTCCACTGCGGAAGGAGCATAATAGGTAGTCGTTTGACGAGTTTGACCAGAATAGGGAAAGAAGATCCGCGAGGTCCGACAATTAACCCCGCACGCAATGTCGTAACAGGTACAGTGTAGGAGCTCAGAACTTGTTCTACTTCCAATCGACTTTTCAAATGCCGCGACAGATGCTCTGTGTTAGGAATCAATCCACTTAGATACACAATCTGTTTCACACCTGCTTTAACGGCAGCTTGCGCAAAGTTATCTGCAAGAATGACATCCATATCTTGAAAGCTACCTTGCGTTAATCGAGCAGAGGGAATCATCGAATGTACCAGATAAACCGCATAGTCTGCTCCACGCAAGCACTCCTCTGCTTCCAACATCGAGAACAAATCACATGTACGCCAGGTGACTTGTTGATTCGCTTGTTGTTGGCTCGATACTTTGCGAGTGAGCGCGATGATCTGTGCATCGTTCATAAGTTCTTTGATGAGATTCCCACCAATGTAACCACTTGCTCCAGCAATGACAATTTTCGGTAATTGACTTTGTCCTTGGTCTTCTTTATGTTGCGAATGATTCAAGAAAGTCCACCCCTTTGCTTCCTTAAATGATGTACATGCTAATCATACTGTATATGATACAGTATAACCTAGGCAAGGGTAAGGTCTTTCATATCATTAAAGACAAAATAAGACTTCAGCGGTTTCATCCTGAATACATTCAAAGCTTACATCGCTGAAGTCGATCATCATGATCTGATGTGAAGCTCTAAGAATGCATCGTCTAGAGAACTCTACACTTCTTGCATATTCGCTGTTGTGGCACCATACCACACTAGCTACTTCCCATCAATAATGGCTTTAATCAGTTCGATAGCCATTTTTGGTACGCGATCATACGTCAAGAGACCGTTAATTTCCTGTTCAACATCAGTGAGTTGGGTATAACAATAACCCTGCAAAACGCCAGAAATCATCAGCGGCTGAATGACATTACGCAACCGTTCAGCAAAATCTTCATCGTTCACGGCTCCCGAATACCCCCAACCCTCCCATTCACTTTTCTTATAGGAGATACCCCCGAATATTCATAGGCATTCGCTGCTTCGCTCCATACGATTAGACCTAGAACGTCACATCAGTACAAGTATCGAGGATATATCCACTTCAGAAAGACTTCCGAATACGATCTGGCATCATTCTTCAGCAAGCGAAGGCCTTCATGAGCATACCCCAAACAAGTCAGCACATGGTGTGGAGATCATGCGAAGGTGATATACATGTAGTGCCTGTCATAAACCTTTTGCTATGTTATCGGATTTCAATGCACTTCATAGCTAGCACCATAGGAGATGGTATTTTCTGATTATGTCGAATCGATTTTATTTAGATCATAGTCGATTTTTTCGGAAAAGGATCTGCTTCTGCATTACAGAACCTGTTCCCTAAGCTCACAATAGTTACCCTTGTATATCCAGACGATAATAAGTAACATAAGAATCGACACTGCAATACGGATGATGCGTTCATTGGATGAGACAATTGCTAGTTGTATTGATTGTATCCCACATAGAGGAGGTTTCGCGATGAATGAAGGGTTACGAAGTATCCTGGCTAGCCTAGAAAGCCGGACCGAATTGTCCAAGTTATCGCCTCAGCAGATATGGAATACTACACTTGAAGCTGAAATCGTAACGTGGGCAAGACAAACTGAAGAAACAGAAGGAACAGATCCGACACGCATTGCGCTGATGGCTGGACTTCACTTGTGCAATGATAGTCTAAACCGATCACACAGCTATGCACAACACATTGAAGGTGAAATGACAGGCGACTACTGGCATGCCATCATGCATCGCATGGAACAAGACTATGCGAACAGCAAGTACTGGTTCAGCTGTGCAGGCCACCATCCCGTGAAACAGACGGTAGCAGGTCACATCGCGGAATTAATGAATCACCTACCTGAGCTAGATGCGTATACGCTCAGTCCTATCCTCCGTTCACTCCAACAGTATCGCGATCTTCGCAATTGGACGTGCGACAACTTCGTCGACATCATTCAATTACAAGAGAGCGGCCAAGGTACAGCAGAGTCACGCCACCTCCTAGAGCAATTACAACAAATCGAAATAAGCACCTTACTAGATTACACACTCACAAAGTATAGTCAGTAGACTGGGTTAGGCAGAAGAACCGTCCTCATGGTTGTCTATACGCCCAACTCTGAGCATATGATGATCCGTAAGTTCAGATTCAAGGAGCATGTCAAGGCTATTCCTTTACATAAGAGGGAATCATCATGAACTTGATTAATAACCATTAATTTACTTTATTTATATAATGTGGTACTATGTCTCCTGGACACATCACGTATACTCCAGGAGGAATTCGATTGAGAAAACATTTATTGTTATTCGTATCTATCATTTTGTCGTTAGCACTCGTTATACCAGTATCCGCTGCTCGAAATATGCCAGTTGATTCCCAAATTAATTCTCATGATGTCGAAGTCGCGTCATATGATATTGACAATGACCCCTACGAAATAGCTTACCGTGAAGCGATGAACGCTAATCAGTTAGAACAGCAATCAAGCGTAAGAGAGAAAAGACAACTTGCTCGAATCGTCATGAAATTAGCTGAATACGTAGCTAAACAGTTACCGGACCCTAAGCACTACAGAAGTGTTACTGTAAAAGCAACGAGTAAAAATGTAACTACTACATTATCAAGACATGCCGTAGAGAGAATGGCACTTCGAGGAATAACCGGTCGTATGGTAGATAATGTCTTAGCAGAAAAGTCAACAGGTATGTTACACGTGTTAAAATTCGATGATATCACTTGGAACTCAAGAGTTATGGTAGACCCCAACAATAAAGTAGCTGTAGTGATCGACAAGTATACCAACACAGTCGCAACGGTATACCATGACAATAGTGATGCAATAACTAATAGACAACATGCAGGTAGATGGAAATTCGCATCTTGGATATTTGATCATATGTAGGGGGAATGAGTTATCAAAGGT